>CAYTXK010000005.1:0-14066 GCA_964441645.1 uncultured Acidobacteriota bacterium | reverse complement strand
GCTGGCCTCGCTGCGGGATGAGGAGACCGGCAAGGGCTTCTGCCCGCGCTGCGGCGAGCAGCACATCGAGCGCAACCGCGCCCTAGCGAAGAAAATCCCCCGCCCCGGCCCTCCGTCTCGTGGTTTTGCCGCCCTCCCGGCCGGTGCCCGGCCGCCCGCGCTCCGCTAAGACCTTATTGTCATTCCGAGGCCCGCAGGGCCGACCCTTCGACTTCGCTCAGGGCAGGCGAATCTCAGCGTCGAACAGCGCTGGCGGTTGAGATTCTTCGCTTCGCTCAGAATGACAGAAAACCACGCACAGAACTTACGGTTTTTCGGCGACGAAAATCATGTCGGGGGAATCGTCCCGCAGCGCCGCCCGGTCGAAGCTGCCAAATAGTTCCACCAGCTTGAATCCCGCGCGCCCCAGCAGGTGCTCCACTTCGTAGCGGAAGAAGTAGCGGAAGGGAAAACTCTGCGCCAGGCGCTCCGAGCGCCCGTCGGGGTAGGTCACATAGTGAATGAGCTCAATTTCGTTGTACTGCTCGGCGAGGTGGACAGTGGCTACGCGGGAGGTGCGGCGGAAGCGCCGCCCATCAGGCAGCGGCGTTTCTGGCACTTCCTCGATTTCCTCCTCGAATTTGGGGTCGAGCAGCCGCCACAGGTAAGTGTGGAAGACGTCCAGGATGAGCCGGCCGCCCGGCGCCAGGTGACGGTAGACGCAGCCCAGGCAGGTCAACTGCTCCTCCACCGGCAACAGGTGCTGGAATCCGCGGAAGGGAATGGTGAGCAGACCGAAGTCCTTCCCCAGCGAAAACCTCCTCATGTCCCCGTGCACGAGGAGCGCGCGGTCCTGCACGTCGGCGGGTTGTTGCGCCGGCTTTTGCCGGCAGCGGGCCAACATGGGTTCGGAGGAATCAAGGCCGACGATTTGCTTTCCCGCGGATGCGGTGGGCACGAGCACGCGCCCCGTGCCGCAGCCAAGCTCGAGGATGGGGCCGTCGGCCTGCCGGGCGGCGTTGAGATAAAACTCGACGTCGTTGCGCGCCGAGTAGATCGGCGTGGCGTCGTAGAATTCGGCGAGAACAGAATAATCCGGCGGCGACGCTTCGAAGGGGCTCATCGTCGGTCTAGGTTCGCGCGTTCACGCGGTTGGTGAATTCCACTAGAGCCTGCAGCCGCTCGCGGGCCGCTCCGGTATCGAGGGCCTCGCGGCCCAGCCGGATTCCTTCGCGGAAGTCGTGCGCTCGTCCCACGGCCACCAGCGCCAGGCTGGCGTTCATCAGAGCAATGTCCCGCGGCGGCCCGGCTTCGCCGGAGAAAATTCGCTCCAGCAGTTGCGCGTTGGCGGCGGCGTCGCCGCCGGCGAGGCTCTCGCGCGGCGCGCGCTCGAGGCCGAAATCTTCCGGCGTGAGCGCGTAGCGTTTGAGCTGCCGGTCGGCGAGTTCAACCACGTCGGTGGCATCGCTGAGCGAAGCTTCATCGAGCCCGTCGCGGCTGTGGACGACAAAAGCGCGGCGCACGCCGAGCTCGCCCAGGGTCGCCGCCATCGGCTCGAGCCAGCGGACATCAAACACGCCCACCACCTGCGCGTCGACGAGCGCAGGGTTGGTCAGCGGGCCTAGGAGATTGAAAACGGTGCGGAAGCGCAGGTCGCGCCGCGCTTTCTGCGCGTGCTTCATCGCCGTGTGCACGCTGGGCGCGAAAATGAATCCGATGCCCACCGTGCGGATGGCGGCCGCCACGCGCTCGGGCTCGGCCAGCAGGTTGACGCCCAGCGCCTCCAACACGTCGGCGCTGCCGCAACGGCTGGAGAGCGAGCGGTTGCCGTGCTTGGCCACGCGCGCACCCGCGGCCGCTACGATAAAAGCCGCCGCCGTGGAAACGTTGAACGTTCCGGCGCCATCTCCGCCGGTCCCGCAAGTGTCCACCAGCGGCTCGGCCGGGCGCGCACCGGGAGCAAAGATGGGGCGCGCGTGCGCGCGCATGGCTTCGGCAAAGCCGACCAGCTCCTCCACCGTCTCGCCGCGCAGCCGCAGTGCCGTGAGCAGCCCGGCGATTTGCGCGTCGGTGGCTTCGCCGCGCAGGAGGGACTCCATCGCTGCCCGGGCTTCGGCGCGGCCGAGCGCAGCGCCCTCCATCACACGCCGCAGCGCCTCGGCCAGCGCCGTTTCCGGCGACCTGTCGGTCAACGGGGCGTCTTGATTTCGCGCAGGCGGTTCCATATACTCCGCGTTTCACTTGGCGGCAAAGCGGGCATTGTAGTGCCGTCGCAACCCGCGAGCAATCCCGAAACGGACTTCCGGTGAAGATTCACGAATACCAGGCCAAGCAGATTTTTGCGCGCTACGGTGTGCCCGTGCCGCGCGGCGAAGCCGCCGCTACGCCCGAGGAAGCGCGCGAAGTGGCCAAGCGCCGCGCCGCGGAAGTGGTGATCAAGGCGCAGATTCACGCCGGCGGGCGCGGCAAAGCCGGCGGCATCCGCAAAGCCGCGACGCCGGCGGAAGCCGAGCAGCACGCCCGTGCGCTTCTAGGCAAGTCGCTAATCACCGCGCAAACCGGCCCCGGGGGCCGCGTAGTGCGGCGGGTGCTGGTCGAAGAAACTCTGCCCATCGCCCGCGAGCTCTACCTGGGCGCGGTGATTGACCGTGGGGGCGGCCGCGTGGTGATGATGGCCTCAGCCGCTGGCGGCGTGGACATCGAGGAAGTCGCCCGCACCCAGCCCGACGCCATTCTGAAAGTCGCTGTTGATCCGTTGACCGGCCTGGAAGCTTTTCAGGCGCGCCAGTTGGCCTTCGGGTTGAAGCTCAAGGCCGAGCAGGTCAAGCAGGCGGTGGGCGTGCTTACCGCGCTCTACCGCCTCTTCGTCGAAAACGACGCCTCGCTGGCCGAAATCAACCCCTGCGTCGTAACCCGCGACGCCCGGCTGCTGGCGCTCGACGCCAAGCTCACCTTCGACGACAACGCGCTCTTCCGCCACCCCGAGCTGCACGCCCTGCGCGACTTGAACGAAGAAGAGCCGCTCGAAATCGAGGCCTCCAAGCACGGGCTCAACTACGTCAAGCTCGACGGCAACGTGGGCTGCATGGTGAACGGCGCCGGGCTGGCCATGGCCACCATGGACATCATTCAGCTCGCCGGCGGCCGCCCGGCGAATTTCCTCGACGTGGGCGGCGGCGCCAGCGCCGAGCAGGTCAAGAGCGCCTTCGCGATTCTTCTCCGCGACCCGCACGTGAAAGCGGTGCTCATCAATATTTTCGGCGGCATCCTGCGCTGCGACCGCCTGGCGACCGGCGTGGTGGCGGCGGCGCGCGAGCTGCGCATCACCGTCCCCATCGTGGTGCGCATGGAGGGCACCAACGTCGAGAAGGGCCGCGAAATCCTGCGCAAGTCAAAGTTGAATTTCACCGTGGCCGAAAACATGGGCGACGCCGCCCACAAAGTCGTCGCGCTGGCTCAGGCGCAGAAGTGAGACGCGCGTGAGCGTGCTGGTCAACAAACGGACGCGGGTCGTGGTGCAGGGCCTCACCGGCCACGAGGGTAGCTTCCACGCCGAGCAGATGCTTGCCTACGGCACCAAAGTCGTCGCTGGCGTCACGCCCGGCAAAGGCGGCGCCAAGCACCTGGGCGTGCCGGTGTTCAACACCGTAGAGCAAGCGGTGCGCGAGACCGCCGCCAACGCTTCGGTGATTTTTGTCCCGGCGCCCTTCGCCGCCGACGCCATCCTGGAGGCCGCCGACGCCGCGCTCCCTCTCGTCATCTGCATCACCGAAGGCATCCCCACGCTCGACATGGTGAAAGTAAAAGCTTATCTGGCGACGCGCTCGACGCGCCTCATCGGCCCCAACTGTCCCGGCATCATCTCACCCGGGCAATGCAAGATCGGCATCATGCCCGGGTTCATTCACCGGCCCGGGCCGGTGGGCCTGGTCTCGCGCTCGGGAACGCTCACCTACGAAGCCGTGTGGCAGCTCACGGCGCTGCGGCTCGGCCAATCCACCTGCATCGGCATCGGCGGCGACCCGGTGAACGGCACCAACTTCGTCGAGGCGCTGGAACTCTTCAACACCGACCCGGAGACCCGCGCCATCGTGCTCATCGGAGAAATCGGCGGCGCCGCCGAAGAACAGGCCGCACTCTACGTTAAGAAAAATGTGCGCAAGCCCGTGGTTGCCTTCATCGCTGGCCGCACCGCCCCGCCCGGGCGGCGCATGGGGCACGCCGGGGCCATCATCGCCGGTGGCACCGGGACCGCCAACGATAAAATTCAGGCGTTGCGCCGCGCCGGCATCACTGTGGTGGAGAGTCCGGCGGAGATCGGCGCAGCCGTGGCCGCCGTGCTCAAGAAGAAAAAGAAGGCCAAGGGGAGGAAACGCTAGTGGCGAAGGAACGCACGCTGGCTATCGTCAAGCCCGACGCCATGGGTCGGGGCCTGCTGGGCGCCATCCTCAAGCGCATTCACGAAGAGGGATTCGCCATGGTGGCGCTGAAGTCGCTCCGGCTCACCAAAGCCGAAGCCGAGGGCTTCTACGCCGTGCACCGCGGCAAGCCCTTCTTTGACCCCCTCACCGATTTCATGAACTCGGGGAAGGTAGTGGTGCTGGTGCTCGAAGGCGAGAACGCCATCGGCCGCTGGCGCGAAGTGATGGGGGCCACCGACCCCGCCAAAGCCGCTCCCGGCACCATCCGGCGCGAGTTCGGCACCAGCGTGCAGAACAACTGCACGCACGGCTCCGACGCCCCCGACACCGCGGCCTTCGAAATCGGCTACTTCTTCTCCGCACACGAATTGCTGTAGTCGCGGACGGTCAGGAAAGGAATCGAAGGAAAAGGGGAACTCTAGGTCAGCCCCAGACGCGGCACCCACTTCACGGCCAGCTCCTGGCGTGAAGTCACGTGCAGCTTGCCGAGGATGTTGCTGACGTGGAACTTGGCGGTGCGCTCGCTGATGTTCAAAATCTCGGCGATTTCCTTGTTGGAGAAGCGCCGCAGTAGAAACTCCATCACCTGCCGCTCGCGCGGCGTGAGCGAGAGCCGCAGGGCCGAGGCGCGGCGAGCGCTGTCAATCTGCATCCAACGAATCAGCACCGGAGAAGGAAACCAGAATTGGCCGCCCGCCACCAGGCGCACGGCTCGCGGCAGTTCGTCTTCGTAGCGGTCGTAGGGCACCAGTCCCCACACGCCGCGAAACAGCCAGCGCAGGCACTCGCTTTCGTCGCAGGGAAACGCCACCAGCAGCGGGCGCATGGCCGTGAACTTCAGCCGCGCCAGCGTCAGCACCGCATCGACCGAGGAGGATTCGGCGTCGAAGACGCCCACCTGAAAGGGCTCGTCGTCGGGGACGAGGGTGAAATCCGGCTCCGCTCCCAGCAGTCGCTTGATCTGCCGGGCGGCTACCGGATGAGAAGCGAATACGCGGATGCCTGTACTGGTCACCTGCCCCACCTGCTCCCAGACTAGGAGGGCGCAGGAGCGGTGTCAAGAGAAAAGACGAACGCGCCCTCCTGAATCCTCAGGCGAGGCGCGTTTGCGCGCTCGGTCCTCGTGGTACTAGAATTTTCCTATGGCGTTCGACCCGCTGCGCGAGCTGGGCAAGCTTCTCATCGTCTTTGGCGCTGTTCTCCTGGTGGTGGGGCTGCTCTTGACCCTGGGTCCGAAGCTCCCGGGGCGCCTGGGCCGCCTGCCGGGCGACATCATCATCCGCCGCGACAACTTCACCTTCTACTTTCCTCTGGTTACCTGCCTGCTGCTGAGTGTGGTACTGTCGCTGCTCGTCTGGCTGTTGGGACGGAGATAGATGGCGCAACAGACCGAGCTCGCTCTCACCCCCGAGCGAAAAATCTGGCAGGTCAGCGAGCTCACCACGCAGGTGCGCGACCTGCTGGAGCGCGCCTTCCGCGACCTCTGGGTGCAGGGCGAGATTTCGAACTTCCGCGTCTCGCCTTACGGCCACTACTACTTCACGCTGAAGGACGCCGCGGCGCAATTACGTTGCTTCGTCAACAAACGCGAAGCGCGCTTCCTGCGCCTGCGCCCCGAGGACGGCCTGGCCGTCACCGTGCGCGGCAGCCTGAGCGTGTACGAGCAGCGCGGCGACTATCAGCTCCTGGTCAACTATCTCGAGCCGGTCGGCGTCGGCGCCCTGCAACTGGCCTTCGAGCAGTTGAAGGCGCGCCTGGCGGCCGAAGGATTGTTTGCCGCCGAGCGCAAAAAGCCTTTGCCCATGCTGCCGCAGCGCATCGGGCTCATCACTTCGCCGCGCGGCGCCGCTATCGCCGACATCATTCGCATTTTGCGCCGCCGCTACCAGAATCTCCATCTGCGGCTCTATCCCGTGCGCGTGCAAGGCGAAGGCGCCGCCGATGAAATCGTCGCCGCCATTCAGGACTTCAATCGTCTCGCGGCCTCGGAGCGGCCCGATGTTCTTATCCTGGCGCGCGGCGGCGGCTCGCTCGAAGACCTCTGGGCGTTCAACGAAGAGAGCCTCGCCCGCGCCATCGCCGCCTCCCGCCTCCCCATCATCACCGGCATCGGGCACGAAACCGATTTCACCATCGCCGACTTCGTCGCCGACCTGCGCGCCCCCACACCCTCGGCCGCCGCCGAGCTGGTCATCAAAACCAAAGCGGAATTGAAAGAGCGCCTGCGGGCGCTGGAGTCACGCCTGGGACAGCTCCTGCGGTACCAGGTTTTGCAGGCGCGGCAGCGGCTGACGGAATTACTGGCGGCCCGCGGCTGGCGGCAGCTCGAGAGCCTGCTGCGCGAGCAGGCGCAGCGCGCCGATGAGTTTTCCACTCGCTTGCGCCAGGCCTTGCGCGACGCCGTCACCGAAGCCCGCCAGCGCTGGGCCCTGGCGGCGGCGCGGCTGGCCTCTTACGACCTGCGCGGCCTGGTCGGGCGCGACCGCCTGCGCCTCGGCGCTCTCGCCGGGCAGCTCACCCAATTGAGCCCGCTTGCCGTGCTGGAGCGCGGCTACGCCATCGCCTTCGACGCTCAGGGCAAGGTGCTCAAGTCGGCCGCCGCTGTCGGCTTGGGCGACCCCATCCAGGTGCAACTGGCCCGCGGCCGCCTCGAAGCCGAAGTCAAGAAGAAGGAGAAATAACAGCTCAGCCCGGCCGCCCCTTTATCCCGAGCAAGGTCGAGGGATGCCGCTGGGAACACTACCTGCACCCGAAATTCTTGCTTCTTTTATCCGTGTGAATCTGTGTGTATCTGTGGTTCCAGTAATTCCTGATGCCTGACTTTGATTTCATCACCGAACGGCTGGCGGTCGGCGGCTCTCTCTATACGCGGGAGAACTTCGAAGAAGTCCTCCGCGCCGGCATCACCCACATCATCAATACGCAGATGGACTTCGACGACCGCACCCTGCGCCTGCCTGCCGGGGCGGGCCGGGCGGAGAACCACGAGCCCGATATTCTCTGGTTGCCGGTAGACGACGACTTGCTGCCCAAACCGGCGGAGTTTTTCTTCGCCGCCGTGCGCTACTCGCTCGACGCCCTGACCAAGCCCGGCACAAAGATTCTCATCCACTGCTCCAGCGGCATCCACCGCGGCCCGATGCTGGCATTTGCCCTGCTCTGCGTGCTCGGCTATCACCGCGCAGACGCACTGGCCCTCCTGCACGAGCGCCGCCCCCAGGTTCACTTCCCTCCTGTCTATCTCGACTCCGTGGACGCCTTCCTGGCCGAGTGGCACACCCAATAATTAGCCACAGAGGCGCAGAGGCACAGAGAATTCCCGTTTTTTTCTCTTCGTTCCTATTATTCTCTGTGTTCTCTGTGTCTCTGTGGCCAATCCTTTGCTAGGATGGCGCGACTCGCAGAGCCTCTATGGCCCGACGCGCCCTCGAACACGTCCGCCCCATGCGCGGCGGCGCTCAAGCCCACCTGCTGCGTTGCGACGACAGCGCCTACTACGTCACTAAGTTCCAGAACAACCCGCAACACGTGCGCATTCTGGCCAATGAAATGCTTGCTGCCCGGTTGGCGGTGGCGCTGGGCTTGCCGGTTGCCCGCGCCGAGGTGGTGAACGTGGGAGCCGATTTGATTAACGGCACGCCGGAGTTGCGGGTGCGCCATGCGGGAAAATGGGAAAAATGCCTTCCCGGGTTCCAATTCGGGTCGCGCTTCCCCGGACAGCCCGGCCGCGTCCTCATCTTCGACCTGCTCCCCGAGGAGCGCCTCTCCGAGGTCGAAAACTTGGCCGACTTTGCCGGTATGCTGCTTTTTGACCAGTGGACCTGCAACACTAACGGCCGCCAGGTGCTTTTCCTCGCCGAGCCCCACGAGCGCCGCGGCTATCGCGCCCTGATGATTGACCAGGGGTTTTGCTTCAACGCCGGCGACTGGGACTTTCCCGACAGCCCCCTGCGCGGCCTCTATCACCGCCACCGCGTCTACGCCGGCCTGCGCGGCTGGGAGAGTTTCGAGCCTTACCTGACGCGGCTGGAAGAGTTGCCGCCGCGTGTGCTGGACGAGGCCGCCGCCTCGGTTCCCCCCGAGTGGTACAATGCCGACACGGAAGCCATGACCCGCCTGCTGGAACAGCTCGACCGCCGCCGCCGCCGCGTCCGCGAGCTGGTCACCGGGGTCAAGAACTACTCCCGCCAGCCCTTTTCCCATTGGAGCTAGCCATGCCCGACGCCGAGCGCCCCTGCCAGTTCTACCTGCTGCGCTACGTGCCCAATATCGTGCGCGGCGAATTCGTGAACATAGGGGTAATGTTGTTCGACCCCGTCCAAAGCCGTCTGTTGCGTCCGCGCCTCCTCGACGACTTCCGCCGCCTCCGCCGGTTGCATCCGTGGGCGGATTTGGAGGTGCTGGGAGCGCTAGAGAGGCAAATCGAAGCCGAAGCGCCGCGGGGCGAGGGGAATCTGGCGGCTTACCTGGAACGGTTGCAGCAATTCTCGAACGCACTGGAATTCACGGAGTCGAAGGTGGTGTTGACTGCCGACCCGGAGGCAGAGCTTGACCGTCTCTTCGATACCTACATCGCGGAGCCGCGCTACCCGACGCGCGTGGGGGTTTTAGTGGAGCGCTCGCGCGCCTGGGTGCGCTCGCAGCTCAATGCCACGCTACGGCACGCGGGGCTGTGGGACAAACTCGAACGCGGGGTGCGCGTGGAGGAATTCACTCACCGCGGCGACCGCTTCCGCTTCGACTTCGGCTACCGCCGCAACGGCCACGTGGGGTTCCTGCACACCCTGACGCTCGAGCGGGAAGTTGACCGCGCCAAAGTGCTGGCCTACACGATGGAGCGCATCCGCACACGTTTGGCGGCGCAGCAGCTTTCGGCTCGCTGCACGGCGGTGGTGGAGGGGCCACCGGAAAGCGAGACGGCGGAACTCGCCGCCCGCATCCTTGCCGAGCAGGAAATCGCGCTCGCACCGGTGAGTGAGCTAGAATCCTTCGCGACGCAGCTCCGCGCACAGATCGCTTAGCCTACGGCCTCTTATAGACGACGCCGCCTTTCATCACGAAGCGGACATCTTCGAGCACGCGCACATTTTCCAGAGGGTTGCCGGGGATGGCGATGATGTCGGCCAGCCGACCGGCTTCGATGACGCCGCGGTCCTTCAAGCCCAGCAGATCCATAGCATTAATGGTGGCCGCCTGGATGGCCTGCAAGGGCGTCAGGCCTTTGTCCACCAGGGCCGCAAACTCCTTGCCATTGTCGCCGTGAGGAAAAACGGCGGCGTCGGTGCCGAAGGCGATTTTGACGCCGGCGCGAATCGCTTTGCGCTGGCTCTCGCGGGCGCGCGGGATGATGTACTCCATCTTGGCGCGAATCGGCGGAGGCATATCGTCCAGCTTGACGGCATCGAGCAAGTGGGCGTTGGGCACGAGATAGGTGCCCTTTTCTTTCATCAACGCGATGGCTTCGTCGGTGAGCATGGAGCCGTGCTCGATGGAAGCCACGCCGGCCCGAACGGCGGCGAGGATACCTTCAGTGCCGTGGGCGTGGGCGGCGACTTTGATGCCGTGGCGGGCCGCTTCCTCGACCATGGTGCGCAACTCTTCTTCCGAGTACTGCTGCGCTCCCACGGGGCCCTCGAACGACAAGACGCCGGCGGTGGCGCAGGTCTTGATCCACTGCGCGCCGTGCTTGATCTGGTAGCGCACCGCTTTGAGGATTTCGTCGTTGCCATCGGCGATGCCTTCTTTCGGCCCGCGCTCGCGCAGGCCGGGGGCGAGCCCGGTGGTGTCGCAGTGGCCACCGGTGATGCCGAGAGGATGGCCGACGGGAATAATGCGCGGGCCGTCGACGTAGCCGGCGTTGATGGCGCGCATCAGGGAGACGTCCACAAAGTCGAGCGAAGCGATGTCGCGCACGGTGGTGAAGCCGGCCAGCAGGGTGCGGCGGGCGTTGCGGGCGGCGTGGAGCGCGCCGTCGGCCGCCGTTTCGCGCACGACGCGGAGATAGAAATCTTTTTCCAGGTCGTACATCAAGTGCACATGGGTGTCGGTCAGCCCGGGCAGGAGGGTAGTGTCGCCCAGATCAATGGTCTTCGCGCCGGCGGGTAGCGTGGCCGGGTTGACGCCGGTGATGCGCTCGCCCTGCACCACGACCACGGCGTTGTTGAGAATTTTTCCGCTGGTGACGTCGAGCAGGCGCGCCGCCCGCAGCACGGTGATTTCTTGGGCGGCGGCGGTGCCGCCTAGCAGTAGAAGCAGGAGCAAAAGGCCGGGCAAGCGAGTTCTCAATGTCGTCATGGTTTCCTCGTAGAAAAAGCGTTTCCCGCGAGTGGGGAAGCGGATGCTATCAAAGGATTCGGGACAAGGGAAGCTACTCGCTTCCCGTGTAGAGAAGCGTTTGAGGATAGAAGGCATACCAGCCGAACCAGTAGGCGACGTGGCCGGGGAGGCGCGCCAGTTGCTGCCCGCTGTTGTCGCTGACCAAAGCCGACTCGGTGAGTTTCCAGAGCACGCCTTCGTCGGTTTGAATCCTGTCGCCGGTGCCTTCAGCGGCCTGGAAGCGATGCGGGCCGCGGAGATAGGCCCGCACAGCGCCGGTGTCCGCGTTGGCTACCAGAACGATGCTTTCTCCCCCCAGCGTGTCGCTCAGGACGCGTTGGGCCCGCAGCGCGGCCAGGGCATAGGCTTTCGGCTGGCCGTTGAGCATCAGTGTGTAAACTTCTTCTTTGGGCGCGAGGCGGCTGTCCCGTTTGGCCACCGGGTACCAGGTGTTGGGCGAGGCAAAATATTCGCCGTAAGCCGCTCCGGGAGTGTAGTTGCGCTGGTGGCCGGTCTCGAGGGAGAGCACCCGGGTATCGGGATGCTGCCTCACCCAGTCCTGCCAGGTGGTGATGACCACCGGCAGTTTTTTCAGCTTGAGGCCGCTCGAAGCCAGCGGGCCGCCCACGGGCTCGCCCGGAATCGTCATCCAGAGACTCTCGGTCTCGCGGTCGTACATCAATTTATTGCTGCGATAGAGCAAGCCGGAGGAGCCGAAGGTCAAGGTGCGGCCGTTGGCGCGGGCGTCAAACAGGATTCCGGAGCGACAGAGCGTGCAGTAGGCGAGCGCGACCGGCACGCCGCCCACGACGTCGTTCACCAGCTCGTGCCAGTCCATCACGCGGTGAGGATAGGCGCGCGCCTCGCCGTTGATTTCCACGCCGAAGACCAGCTCGTCCGGGGTGAGATAGGTGGCCTCCGGAGCGGTGAGGTGTTTGGGGTTGGTCAGCGCCGGGATGCCGTCTTTTCTCACTCCGCCCCAGACAATTTCCTCCACGCGTATGCGCAGTTGCATTTGCGGGGACAGAAACTTTTCAAAGGCGGGATCGAGGAGGCGGAAGAGCGCCGCCTTCCAGGGGAGAAAATCGGGCGCCAGCGCCACGCTGTCCCGGGCCGTCAGCCATTCGCTCCAGGCGGACCACTCGGAACCGATCTTCTGCCCGGTGAGTTCCTCGAGCAGCGACGGAATTTCCGGGTAGTCGTGATAGCGAGGGATGCGCAGCAGCTCGATGAGAGCCGGAACCGCGCGCGGGTCGTTGCGCCGCTTCAGTTCCTCCTGGGCGCGCTGGCGCACCTCGGGGGCGCGATGACTCATCAGGCTGACAACGTTGAGCAGCGACAGCGTCGTCAGGTCGGTGGGCACCGAAGGAGGCGGGGCAGGGCGCGGCAGTTGCTGCAAGGTTTGGGCCGCGGCGGGTGACGAAGCGAGAAGCAGCGCGCCGAGGAGCAGGCAAACGCCAGCCAAGCCTTTCATAGGGGATCGGTTGCCCGCCTAGAGAATCGCCTCGCTCCACTCCTCGAGCATCTTCTTGACCCGGCCCATGAACTGGTGGGCGGTGGCGCCGTCCACCACGCGGTGGTCGTAGCTCAGCGTTAGGTAGATCATGGAGCGGATGGCGATGGCGTCGTTGATGACCATGGGGCGCTTCTGGATGGCGCCCATCCCCAGGATGGCCACGTTGGGCTGGTTGATGACCGGCAGCCCCATCAGGCCGCCGAACACGCCCGGGTTGGTGATGGAGAAGGTGGAGTGCAACACCTCGTCGGGCTTGAGCTTCTTCGAGCGGGCGCGTTCGGCCAGGTCGGAGACGGCGCGCTGCAAGCCGAGGAAGTTCAGCTCGTCGGCGCGCTTGATGACCGGCACGATCAGCCCCCAGTCGAGCGAGACGGCGATGCCGATGTTGATGTCTTTGTGGTAGACGACGCTGGCGCCGTCGACGGAGCTGTTCGCCGTGGGAAAAGCGCGCAAGGCTTCTACGCAGGCGCGGATGAAGAAGGGCATGAAGGTGAGGCGGGTTTCCGTCTTGCGCTCGAACTCGGCCTTCAGTTTGTCGCGCAGGCCCACGATGGCGGTGACGTCCACTTCGTCCACCGAATAGACGTGCGGGCTGGTGCGCTTGGAGGCCACCATGTGCTCGGCGATGCCCCGGCGCATGGCCGACATGGGCTCGACCTCGTAGCGGCCGAAGTAGAGCCGCTCGCGCGGCACGGCCAAGCCCAGCTCGGCTCCCGCGGGGGCAGCCGCGGGCGCAGCGGGCGGAGCCGCGGCGGGTACGCCGGTCTCGACGGCTTTGAGGATGTCCTGCTTGGTGATGCGGCCGCCGGCGCCGGTGCCGCTCAAGCGCCGCAGGTCCACCTGATTTTCTTTGGCGATGCGGCGCACCAGCGGCGAAGTGCGGATGCCCATCTCGCGCAGCTTGCCCGGTTCAAAGGCCAGCTCGCCGCCGATCGCGGGCGGAGCCGCCGCGGCGGCCTTCGATGGCGGAGGCCCCTCGACTGCGCTCGGGGTCTTCGACGGAGGAGCCGCTGCTGGCTTGGGCGCTTCTTTGACTTCAGCTTTCGGCGCGGGCGGTGCTGCGGCGGGCTTCTCCTCCTTCGCCGGAGCTTCGGCGGCGGCGGGAGCGCCGCCGTCGTCCAAGATGGCCACCACGGTGTTGATCTGCACCGTCTGGCCGGCGTTGACCTTGATTTCTTTAAGGACGCCGGCGGAGGGTGAGGGGATTTCGGCATCCACCTTGTCGGTTGAGATTTCGAAGAGCGGCTCGTCGCGCTCGACCTTCTCGCCGACTTTCTTCAGCCACTTGGTGACCGTCCCCTCGAAGATGGATTCCCCCATCTGCGGCATCAAAACGTTGACTGGCATCGCTGGCTCCTTCAGGCCTCAGTATTCTGCCAACTGGCGGGCGGTTTTGACCACCTTTTCCACGTTGGGCATAAAGAACTCTTCGAGCGGCGGCGAGTAGGGCACCGGCGTGTCAATGGAGGTGGTGCGCAGCAGAGGCGCATCGAGCTGGTCGAAGGCTTCCTCCATCACCAGGGCGGCAATCTCGCCGGCGATGCCGCCGGTTTTGGTGTCTTCGTGCACGACCATCATCTTGTTGGTTTTTTTGAGCGAGGCGAGGACAGTTTCTTTGTCGAGCGGCAGCAGGGTGCGCAGGTCAATTACTTCGCAGTGCAGCCCGTCTTCTTTCTCCAGTTTTTCCGCGGCTTCGAGGCAGGTATGCACCATGGAAGCGTAACTCACCATGGTGAGGTCGCGGCCTTCGCGGCGCACGGCCGCCTGGCCGAGCGGCACGACGTAATCGTTTTCGGGCACTTCTTCCTTGAGGCGCCGGTAGAGGAACTTGTGCT
>CAYTXK010000004.1:13654-29166 GCA_964441645.1 uncultured Acidobacteriota bacterium | reverse complement strand
GCGGACTTTGTGGTAGTAGCCGCCGTAGAGCTCGGGGTAGAGCTTGGGCTGGAGGATGTAGTCGAGCGAGCCCAGCTTGGATTCCTCTTTGGTGCGGAAGGCGTCGGGGTCGTCTAGCACTTCGCCATCGCGGTTGCCGAGGATATTGCTCGAGAACCAACCTGAGAGCCCTATCATCCGCGACTTCAGCCCGGGTGCGATGATGGTTTTCATCAGCGTCTGCCCGGTCTTGAAATCTTTGCCGCAAATGGGCAGGCGCTTGGCCACGGCCAGCTCCTGCAGGGCGGGGATGTCCACCGTCAAGTTGGGCGCGCCGTTGGCGAAAGGCACGCCCTGGCGCAGGGCGGCGTAGGCGTAGAGCATGGAAGGCGCGATGGCCTCGTGGTTTTCGCGCAGGGCGCGCTCAAAGGATTTCAGGTCGCGGTGCACGCGGCTGGGCTGGAGAAACACTTCCGTCGAGCCGCACCAGACCATCACCACACGGCTGGCCCGCGAGCGCTCGCGGAAGGCGGCGATGTCTTCCTGGAGCTGCTGCGCCAGGTCCCACTTGCTTTTGCCTTTCTTGATGTTGGTGCCGTCGAGCTTGCGCACGTAGTGCGGGTCGAAGACGGCTTTCATGGGCTTGATGGAGCTGAGGAAGCCCTTGAGTTTTTCGAGATGCCCTTCGCTTAGCACGCCCGCCTTGCGCGCCGACTGGTAGGCGTCGTCGGGGAAGATGTCCCAGCCGCCGAAGACCAAGTCGTCCAGGCGCGCCAGCGGCACGAACTTCTTGATGGGCGGCATGCGGCTGTCGGTGCGCTTGCCCAGGCGGACAGTGCCCATCTGGGTGAGCGAGCCGATGGGCGCGGCTTCGCCCCGGCGGATCAGTTCCACCCCGGCAAAGAAGGTGGTGGCCACCGCCCCCATCCCCGGCGTCAGGATGCCCAGCTTGCCCGTGGCGGGCGCGATTCTCTTTGGACGACGCATTTTTGATTGCCCTCGCTTGCGGGCGGGCGCCCGAGAGGTGAGTGGGCGCGACCGCGGAAAAGTGTATCTTCTGCCAAGCGCGCCGCTTTTGCAAGTCCGCTGGCGCCTCCCACGGGCGACGGGCTACGAGCCGCGGAGGGATTTGAGGAACGGCTCGAGGGGCAGGGTGTTGAGGAGGTCGGATTTTTCCAGCCAGGCGCGGCGGGCGGTGCGGAGGCCGTATTTCATGAAGGGCAAGTGCGTGGTGGCGTGGGAGTCAGTGGAGATGACGACTTTGACGCCGTGGTCTTTGGCGGCGCGGAGGTCAACGTCGCGGAGGTCGAGCCGGTCGGGGAAGGCGTTGCATTCGACGGCCACGCCGTGTTTCTTGCAGGCTTTGAGCACGGCTTCGAGGTCGTAGCGGTAGGGCTCGCGGCGCAGGAGAAGGCGGCCGGTGGGGTGGCCGAGGATTTGGAGATAGGGGTTCTCGAGGGCGCGGAGCAGGCGGTCGGTCATCGCGGCGGGCTCGAGGTTCATGTAGGAGTGGATGGAGGCGACGACGAGGTCAAGCTCGGCCAGCGTGTCATCAGCGAGGTCGAGTCGGCCGTCTTTCAAGATGTCGACTTCGATGCCGGCCAGCACGCGGATGCCGTCGAGTTTTTTGCTCACCTCGCGGATGCGGCGGGCGTGGGCGAGCGTGCGCTTTTCGTCCATGCCGTTGGCGACGGTCACCGATTTGGAGTGGTCGGTGATGGCGATGTAGTCGTAGCCGAGCGCGCGCGCCGCTGCGGCCATTTCTTCGATGGAATTCTTGCCATCGCTTTCCGTAGTGTGCATTTGCAGGTCGCCGCGGATGTCTTCGAGACGCACGAGACTGGGCAGCTTGCCCTTGGCGGCGGCGGCGATTTCACCGGCGTCTTCGCGCAGCTCGGGCTCGATATAGGGGAGGCCGAGCTTGGCGTAGACCTCTTCTTCGGTGCGCCCGGAGACCCAGCGGCCGCCTTTGATGGTCTCAAGGGTGTACTCGCTCAACTTCCAGCCTTTGTCTTTGGCGATGGCGCGCAGAGCGATGTTGTGGGCTTTGGAGCCGGTGAAGTAGAGCAGGGCCGCGCCGTAGGATTTTTTCCCCAGGATGCGGACGTCCACTTGCATGCCGTTCTTGAGTCGGACGGTAACTTTGTTTTCGCCGCGGGCGAGTTTTTCCGCCACTTCGGGGTAGGCGAGCACGTGGGCGGCGACCGTCTCGACGTCGGAGGAGATGAGCAGCAGGTCAAGGTCGCCGATGGTTTCCTTGCCGCGACGCAGCGAGCCGGCGGCGGTGACGCGCTCGACTTTCTTGCCCAGCTTTTCTATGTAGGCGATGATTGCGGCCGCCGTTTCTTCGGCGCGGTGCTGGAGGAAGCGTCCGGAGATTTGCTGGTAGGTTTGCGCAGCCTTGAGCAGGTTCTGCTCGGTTTTCTCGCCAAAGCCGGCCAGGTCGCGCAGCTTGCCCTCGCGGGCCAGCTTTTCGACGTCGGCGACGGAGGCGGTCTTGAATTTCTTCCACAGCAGCGCGGCTTTCTTGGGGCCCAGGCCTTGCAGGTTGAGCATTTCGAGCACGCCGGGCGAGTATTGTTTCAGCAGCTTCTGGTGTTTCGAGTAGCGGCCGGTTTTGAGGATTTCGCGGATGTGCTCTTCCATCCGCTCGCCGATGCCGGGGATTTGTTGCAGACGGTTTTCGGCGGCCACCTGGGCGAGGGGCTCGGCCAGGGCTTCGAGCTGCTGGGCGGCGCGGTCGTAGCTGCGGTAGCGGCCGATCTGGGCGCCGTCGACTTCCAGCAGCAGCGCCGTCTCCCGCAGTATTTTGGCTACTTCGCGATTCTCCAAGTACAGTTCGTCTCCTCAGTAGAGGTAGAAGCCCATTTCTAGTGGGAAGCGCACGGCAACCGGCTCTCCGTTTCTGCGTGCCGGCTCGAACTGCCACTCGCGAACGGCGTTGACAGCCTCCTCATCGAGTCCCATTCCAAGAGGCTTGGCGATCTGGATTTCTTCAGCGCGACCGTTTTCGTTTAACACAATCCACAGATCCACTGTGCCTTGGAACCTGGCTTGCCTCGCCTCTTCTGAGTAACTTGGTTCAGGACATGAAATGCATTTGGGTTTCGAAACATTGCCTCCGACGGAATACATCGGCCTCCATTGGGGTTGCTCCAAGAAACCCAAGACTGACCCAGGGGGCTGGGTCGCAGATTCGGGGCGTGTGTCGGTACAGACTCCTTCTTTGTTGCAGCCCTGTAGAAAGGCCAGCCAGTAGGAAGGCAGTTGGTCAGGCGATAGCTCGCCAGTCCTCGCGAAGATTTTAGCTAGTAGTTCACTGAGGGTGCTTTCGTTAAGCTGACTCTCATTCAGCTCGGCGACTATCTTGATTGCCTGACGACTGCGCATGTGTGCAAAGCGTTTTTCTTTGTCTTTGTAGTAAGTGAAGAGGCGTATTCCCTGAAGTTCAAGGCTGTCGCGCCTTAGTTTGAGCTTCTTGACTTCAATCCTAGCGCAAACCGTCCAGGAACACAGAGCGCCGCTTTGGGCCGTTTGACCGGCGGAGTTGTACTTGATTTCCGGGCCACTCCAGAGATCTCGCATGACAAATGCTTTGCGCTCGTAGTCCTTCTTTAGGCGCTGTTCAAGGGCTTTGAGTTCTTGGGCGGGGAGGGGTTGTGCCAGCAGGAGAGCTAGCGAGGCAAAGAGGGCGGGAAAGAATGAGCGGGGCATGCCGGAATTCTACTCCCGGGGAAGCGGAAAGAGAAAAATCCTGCGATGAGGGCAGGCCTTCCTGGGCGGGCAGGCTCTGCCAGGGTGGGAATTGTTTAGGGGACTTTGGTTACGTTGGCCGCCTGGGGGCCTTTCTGGCCCTGGACGATTTCGAATTCCACCAAATCGCCCGGGTTGAGGCTGCGAAAGCCGTCGGCGACAATGGCGCTGTAATGCACGAAGACATCGGCGCCGTCGTCGCGTCCGATGAACCCGTAGCCCTTGGCGTTGTTGAACCACTTCACTTGACCTTGCACCTTCACTTGCGCTTCTCCTTCTGACATGCTCCCTCCGGCGGCGCTGGAATCAAACCGGCAAGAAAAAAGGCCAGCCCCAACCGCACTGGCCAACTTTATCCCACCCCGTCAAACCCGAATGCGACCCTCTCACAGGCGCGCATTATAAAACTGCCGAGGCAGGTGTCAAGATTCTTCTAGTGGCTGGGCTGCCCCGCGGGACAGCCTGCCTACCGGCGGCGGGCAAGTTCGAGGAGCGTGCCCACGAGGGTCTTGGCGTCGCGCAGTACGCCGCGGCGGAGCTCGCGGCGGCTGAAGGCCCGCACCGTCCTCGAGAGGCGGCCCCGACCTTAGCCGAGAACTAAGTCAGGACGCCAGCGTTAGCGGGTAGCAGAGTTTTCGGTAAGGTCGGGGCGGGCGCGTTGACGCGCCGCCAGCCTCTTTCTATACTGGATGGCAGCGCCGGAACCAGCGAGCATGCCCGAAGCCATCTCCGCTCTGATTGTGGACGACGAAAAACCTGCCCGGGAGGAGCTTGCCTACCTGCTCAAGTCCTTCCCGGAGATTTCGCTCATCGGCCAGGCACGCAACGGGCTCGAGGCCCTGACCCTCATCAAGGACAAGTCGCCCGACCTGGTGTTTCTGGACGTGGAGATGCCGGGCCTGGACGGTTTTGCGGTGCTGCGCAAGCTGGTGGACCGGAGGGTCAAGCTGCCCCACGTCATTTTCGCCACCGCCTACGACCACTACGCCGTGCAGGCCTTCGAAGTCAACGCCGTGGATTACCTGCTCAAGCCGTTCGACAAAGCGCGCGTCGCCCGCGCCGTGGCCCGCGCCCGGCAACTGCTGGCCTCGGCGCCCGCCGGCGCCCAGCACCTGGAAACGTTGCTGGAAAGCTTGAGCCGCGGCGCGGCTCCGCCCACCAAGCTCCTGCTCAAGACCAGCCAGCGGCTGCTGCTGATTGACTCCAACGAGCTGGTCTTCGCCACCATCGAGGACGGCACCATCACGCTGGCGACGCGGGAGCTCGAAGGAACGTCGAACTATCGCACACTCGAGGACCTCCAGGAGACGCTCGACCCGCGGCGGTTCTGGCGGGTGCATCGCAGCTATGTGGTCAACGTCAACCACATCAAGGAAGTGGTGCCGTGGTTCAAGTCGAGCTACCAGTTGCGGCTGAACGACCGCCGGGGTTCGACCGTGCCCGTCAGCCGCACGCAGACGCGGCGGCTGCGCGAGTTCTTGAACCTCTAGCCCGTTACTCCCAGAGAAAAATCGAAGCGAAGGTGTCAATTCCTTGGAAGAAGTGTCCCAGGCGGAGATTCTCGTCGGAGCTGTGCTGGTTGTTGTCGTAGTTGACGATGGGCACGCCCACACTCGCGAGGGCCAGGTCGTCGAAGTAGTGCATAGGCCCGCTGCCGCCCAGCGTCGGCAGCTTGACGACGCGGCCGCCTGCCGTGCGCTCCACAGCGCGGGCCAGCTCGGCCGCCACCGGCAAGTCCATCGGGGTGCGCACGGCGTTGTAGCCGTCGCGCTTGACCACGGAGACCAGGCGCGGGTAGCGGCGGCGCTCCTCCAGCGTAGGCTCGCGGTCGAGCACCTGCCAGCCCTGGGCGCGGACGTGGGCGACGATTTTTTCGAACAGGCGCTGATGGTCGTTGCCTTTGACCAGCCGCACGTCAATGGCGGCGGTGGCGCTGCGGGGGATGACGGTACGGGCCTCGTCGCCGATGTGGGCGCTGCGCAGGCCGCGCACGTTGAAGGAGGGCAGCGCGATGAGCTCCGCCAGGCTTTTGCCGCCGCCTTCGGGGGCGGCGATGCCGAAGCGCTCTTGCACGACCGACTCGATGGGCGGAATTTCGGCCAGCGCTTTCTTTTCCGCTTCGGTGAGCGGCACGACGTCGTCATAGAAACCCGCAATGGTCACGCGGCCGTTGGCGTCTTTCATCGTGGCCAGCAGTTGCGCGAGGCGCATCGCGGGGTTAGGGGCCCAGTTGCCGTAATGGCCGCTGTGGAGCTCTTCGCTGGGGCCGAAGACGGTGAGGTCGAGAGTCATGATGCCGCGGTTCCCGAAGAAGAGCGTCGGCCGCCCGCTCTGATGCACTGGGCCGTCGGCGACGAGGAGCAGGTCGGCGCGCAGGCGCTCCCGCTCTCGACGCACAAGCTCTTCGAGATAGGGCGAGCCTTGCTCTTCTTCGCCCTCGAAGAAGAATTTGAGATTGACGCTCGGAGCAAGCCCCTGCGCGCGCAGCGCGTCGAGCGCCGCCAGCATGGCCACCATGGGCGATTTGTCGTCCGAAGCCGAGCGGGCGTAAAGGCGCCAGTTGTCCTCGAAATGCCCGCTGGCGCTCGGAAAGGGAATCGCCGCCCATTCGCCCGGCGTCCCGCGGCGCAGCACCGGCTCAAACGGAGGCGAGTGCCACTCCTTCAGGTCCACCGCCTGGCCGTCGTAGTGGCCGTAGAGGAGGAGAGTGCGGCGCGCGCCGGGCGCTGGCAGCTCGCCGTAGACGACGGGCCGGCCGCCGGTGGTGGGCAGAATCTCGACGCGGATGCCGCGGCGCTCCATCATTGCTTTCAGTTTCTCGGCGTTGCGCTCGATGTCTTCGACCCGCGTGGCCACGTTCGGCAGCCGTAGCCAGTCCACCAGCTCCGTCATGATTTCCCCGGCGTGCGCCCGGCGGTAGGCGCGCACCTGCGCGAGGGCTGCCTCCGGAGTCACCTGCGCCGGCGCCCCAAGGCAGGCGAGCAGAAACGGAAGCGTCAACACAACGGCTCTCCGCGTGTGGTTCACTTTTCGCCTCCTTCGACATCTCTCCTGTGCAAACCGCGCCACTCTTGTATAGTATGCGACATAGAAAGAAAAAGAGTACTGGCGTGAGGACCAACCCATGAAACCCCGAGACGAAATGCGATTGCTGCTAGGGATAGCCCTGCTGGCGGCTTTGAGTTCCCGAGGAAGTGTAGCGACTAGCTCACCGACCTCTTCCGCGGCGGCCCCGGCAGTCGTTGCCGACAACCCCTTCGACTCCGCCTGGGCGCTCGATCCGCTCTGGGATGACGGCAAGGCGGAGGTGGCGCTTTACGAAGCGCGCCGGTCGCAGTACGGCAAGATCGAACCCTACGAGGCGGTGTTCATCGTGGTGAAGGAAGACTTCGGCACCGAGAGCTACGTCAAAGCCGATCCGCCCTACGAGGGGAAGCGCCTGCTGCCGGTGCTCAAGCTGAACGCCGTGCACAGTTATTGGACCGACCGCTACCCGTATCACTACGTGCTCAGCGTTTTCGTCCAGCGGGCGAATCCCGGTGCCCTGGTCAAGCTCACGCTGGGCAGCCAGGAGTGGTGCGGGAACACCTTCAAGGAAGTCAGGAACTGGGGCGGGCAGTCGGAGCTGGAGTTCCATTCCTATTTCGATGGTGACGGGGACGGGCTGCGCCCGCTGGCCCTGCGTCCGGGTGATCTGTTCGAGGACCAGCTTCCCCTGGCGCTGCGCGGGCTGAAGTTTGCTCCGGGGCTCGAGCTGCGCCGCCGACTGGTGCCCAGCTTGATTTCGAATAATATGAAACGGCCGCTGGATTTTCAGGAGGTCACCGTTCGTGTCGAAGGCGAAGAGAAAGTCTCGACGCGCGTCGGCACGGCCGCGGCTTGGAAAGTCACTTTGAAGGCAGGCGAGCTCGCGCAGACCTGGTGGCTCGAAAAAGCCGCCCCGCACATGCTGCTGAAGATGGAGTCTTCCGACGGCCGCGCCTGGCTGCTGAAGGCGCGCACCCGCAAGCCTTACTGGACGGAGCCCACCTACCACCCGCGGATGGACTAAGGCTCAGGCTGAGAGCGGAAATATTTCTCGATCGCTCGCGCCAGCGCGGGTACGGTGTGCGGATGGGCTTCGACGGCTACCCGCAGGCCGAGAGCACGCGCGGTGCGGCTGGTGACGGGGCCTATGGTGGCCACGGCCACTCCAGCGAGAAGCCGGCGCGCGGCACCCCGGCCGAGCAAGGCGAACCAATTTCTCACCGTGGACGAACTGGTGAAGGCGATGAGGTCAGGTTTGCGGCTGCGAAAGAGAGCCCGCGCGCGCCGCGCGCTGGTGGGCGGCGCCACGGTCCGATAGACGGCGACCACATCCACCCGCGCGCCCCGTCGCCGCAACTCGAGGGGCAGCAGCTCGCGCGCCTGGGCGGCGCGCGCCACCAGCACGCGTTGGCGGCGCCAACGCCGTTTTCGTAGGGCCGCGACGAGACCTTCGGCGCGAAATTCTTCCGGCACGATGTCGGCGCGCAGGCCGTAACGACGAAGGGCGCGCGCCGTGGCGGGGCCGATGGCCGCCAGCCGGGCCGGGCGCAGACTGGCCGGCGTGCCGCCGAGCTGGCGCAGGCGCGCAAAGAAGTTTTCGACCCCGTTGACGCTGGTGAAGATGACCCAGTGGTAGGAGTCGAGCCGGGCCAGAGCAGCGTCAAGCGGCTTCCAGCTCCGAGGCGGTGCCAGAGCAATGGTGGGCAGCTCAATTACTGTGGCTCCGCGGCGGCGGAGCGCCTGGCGCAGTTCGCGGGCTTGCTCGCGCCGGCGGGTAATGACGATGCGGCGCCCGGCGAGCCCCGCCCTGGGCGAGGCAAGCGGCCGGGTATTCTTGCGCGCCACTACGCTGCTCCGGGCGGGCCGGTGGCGTTCGCAGCTATAGCGGCGAGAATTTCGGCCGCGCCTTCGGCCAGCAGTTTTTCCGCCAGAGTTTTCCCGAGGGTTTCGGAGTCTGAGGCGCTGCCCTCGAGAACTCCGCGGACAGCGCGCGCGCCGTCGGTGCTCACCACCACGCCGACCAGGCGCAGGCGCTCGCCCTTCACTTCGGCGTGCGCGGCTAGCGGCACCTGGCATCCGCCGCCGAGGCGCGCGAGAAAAGCACGCTCGGCGCCGACAGCAGCCTCGCTCTCCGGGTCGGTGAGCCGGGCGAGCAAGGGAAGCAGCTCGGCGTCGTCGGCGCGGGCTTCGACCGCCAGGGCGCCTTGCCCGACGGCGGGGATCATTTCCTCGACGGAAAATATTTCAGTGGCGCGGCTGGCCCAGCCCATGCGCTTCAGGCCGGCCAGCGCCGCGACGATGGCGTCGTAGCGGCCTTCATCAAGTTTTCGCAAGCGGGTGTCGAGGTTGCCGCGTAAGGGTTCGAGGCGCAGGTCTTGGCGGCGCCGACGGAGCTGCACCTGGCGGCGCAGGCTGCTGGTTCCGACGCGCGCGGCCGAGGGGAGTTTTGCGAAAGATTCTCCGTGGCGAGAGATGAAGGCGTCGCGGGCGTCTTCGCGCGCCGGAATGGCAGCGAGGGTCAAGCCGGCGGGAAGTTCCACCGGCAAGTCTTTCAGGCTGTGCACGGCCAGGTCGATTCGGCGGTCGCGCAAGGCGTCTTCGATTTCCTTGGTGAACAGCGCTTTGGCTCCGCCGGGCTGGGTGAGCGGCACGTCGGTCATTTTGTCGCCGACGGTGCGGATGATTTCAAGGCGCACTTCGAGGTCGGCCAGTCGCTCCAGCGCACTCTTAATGAAATTCGCCTGCCAGAGCGCGAGCTTGCTGCCCCGAGAGCCGAGAAGCAGAGGAGAGCGCATCGCGCCCCTCAGTCTTTGAGCTGGAAGGTTTGCCGGATGAGCTCCACCAGCTTCAAGCCGTCCGGCTGCTGCGGCAGGCGTCGGAGTTGCGTGAGCGGCATATGCAAGATGCTCTTCACGAGCGAGTGGGTCATTTCTTCCACAGCGGCCCGCTGCGCGGGCGTCAAGGTGTCGAGCCGGGCGCGGGCGAGCTCCAACCGCTCCAGCTCGCGCAGCTTTTCTTGCAGGGCCACGATGGTGGGGGCGAGCTCGAGCGTCTTCAGCCGCACCAGTAGCCGATCCACTTCGCGCTCGATAATTTCTTCGGCGCGCACCGCTTCACGCTCGCGCTCGCGCCGGTTGGCGGCCACCACCTGCTGGAGGTCGTCCATGTTGTAGACGAAGATGTTTTCGAGCGAATTCAATTCCGGGTCGATGTCGCGGGGGACGGCGATGTCGATGAAGAACATGGGGCGGTTGCGGCGCTCGGCCTGGAAGCGCTGGCCGTGCTCCTTGCGGATGACGTAGACGGGCGAGCCGGTGGAGCTCAGGATAATGTCGGCGCGGCTGACGTGGCTGAGCAGGTCGTCGAAGCGGATGGCCTGGCCGTTCCACTGCGCCGCCAGCTCCTGGGCGCGCGCGTAGGTGCGGTTGGCGACGAAAACGGTCTGGGCGCCGCTCTCGATCAGGTGGCGGGCCGCCAGCTCGCTCATCTCGCCCGCCCCGATGAGAAAGACCGTCTTGCCTTCGAGGGTGCCGAAGATTTTCTTCGCCAGCTCGACGGCCACCGAGCTGACCGAGACCGCCGCCGCCCCGATGCCGGTTTCGGCGCGGACTTTCTTGGCCGCAGCGAAGGAGCGGGTCATCACCTCATCGAGCACGCCGCCGATGGTTCGCACAGCGCGCGCCACGGCGTAGGCCGCCTTTACCTGGCTGAGAATCTGCGGCTCGCCCACTACCAGGGCGTCGAGGCTTGAAGCGACGCGGAAGACGTGGCGGATGGCCTCGCGCTGGCTGTGGTGGTAGAGGCTGGAGTCGAAGACGCTTCGGGGTACGCGGCGCGCTTCCTCCAGAAAGTCAGCCACCAGCGGCACGGCCTGGGCGCCTTCCTCCAGCCGCGCCAGGACTTCGACACGGTTGCAAGTGGAAAAGAGCACCGCCTCGGCCACGCCGCTGCGCTCGCGCAATTGCAGCAGGGCGGCCGGCAGATCTTTTTCGGCGAAATGCAGCCGCTCGCGCACCTCGAGCGGCGCGGTGTGGTGGCTCAAACCGACGAGACTCAGCTCCATCGCTAATGCCCCAGGAAACCGTGGTGGGCGCTCATGTAGTTGGCGCCCCAGCTCACCACCGCCATCAGCATTCCGAAAATGGCGAACAAGGCCGCCTTGTGGCCGCGCCAGCCGGCGCTGACCCGCGCCAGAATCAGCAACAGATAGATTACCCAGAGAACAAACGACAGCGCCACCTTGGGGTCGCGCACCCATCCGGGGCCCCAGGCGCTGGCGGCGCCGACAGCCCCGATCAATATTCCCAGAGTGATGAAGGGGAAGCCGACGGCGAGTGTGGTGGAAACCAGTTGGTCAATGGTGTCCAGCGGCGGCAAACGATAGTAAAAGGCGCGCGGTTGGTGGCGCTTCAGCTCGCGCTCCTGAATCAAATACATCACTCCACCCAGGCAGGCGAGGAAAAGAGCCGAGTAGCCCAGAAGGGTGAAGGAGACGTGCAAGGGCACCCAGCTCCGCCCCAGCACCGGAGGCACCTCGGTCACGGGATGCTGGCTGAGCGCCGAGGCCAGGGTCATCACAAAGACAATCGGAAAAGCAAAAACGCTCAGCGAGCTGACCCCGTAGGCCCAGTAGGCCAGCAGAAAACCTAAAGTGATCAAGAAAGCAAAGAGGGAAGTGGCCTCGGCGATGCTGGTGGCGGGAAAGCGCCAGGTTTCGAGTCCCTGCTCGACCAGCGACACGAAATGAAACAGAAACCCCAGCCCCAGCGCCCCGAGCGCCACGCGAAACCAGGCCGGGCGCCGCAGAGTCACCGTCACCAGGGCGTGCGCCAATCCCAGCGAATACAGCCCCAGGGCTACCCACAGCCAGAACAGGCTCATCGCTCCTCTTTCGCGCCAGCGGATGAAACTCCATTATAGCATTCGGCTTTGCCGGTCTTCCGGCGGCTGTGCTAAGATGGCGGTGTCCGCGCCGTTGCACCGCGCGTGCGGAGGAACTCGAGCGGATGGCGTCCAAAAAGCGCGTGCTCAGCGGCATGCGTCCCACGGGACGGCTGCACGTGGGCCATCTGGTGGGGGCGCTCGAGAATTGGATCAAGCTCCAAGACCGCTATCAGTGCTACTACTTCGTGGCCGACTGGCACGCGCTCACCACCCACTACGCCGACACCAGCCTGGTCACCGAGAATACTCTTCAGATGGTGATTGACTGGCTGGCCGCCGGGCTTGACCCCGAAAAGGCCGTTTTTTTCGTGCAGTCGCGGGTTCCCGAACACGCCGAATTGCATCTATTGTTTTCGATGATCACGCCGCTGGGCTGGCTGGAGCGCGTCCCCACCTACAAGGAGCAGCGCGAACAGATTCGCGATCGCGACCTCAGCACCTACGGATTTCTCGGCTACCCGGTGCTGCAAGCCGCCGACATTCTGATGTACAAGGCGCAGTTCGTCCCCGTGGGCGAAGACCAGGTGCCGCACGTAGAGTTGACGCGGGAAATCGCCCGCCGCTTCAACACCACTTACGAGAAAGTTTTTCCCGAGCCGGAGGCGCTGCTGACGGAAACGCCGCGCGTGCCGGGCCTAGACGGACGCCGGATGTCGAAAAGTTACGGCAACACGATTGAGCTGGGCGACGACCCCGACACGCTGCGGCAGAAGATTTCGGGCATGCTCACCGACCCGCAGCGCGTCCGCCGCAGCGACCCCGGGCGGCCGGAGATTTGTCCGGTGTTCGGGTATCACCGGCGTTATTCGCCAACAAACGTCATCCAACGCGTAGATGAGGAATGCCGGACGGCGCAGATTGGATGCGTGGATTGCAAAGCGCTGATGGCCACGCACTTGATCCCGGTGCTCGAGCCCATGCGCGAGCGGCGCCGCGGCTACGAGGCGCGCCCGGAGCAGGTGTGGGACATCCTGGAAGCGGGGACAAAGAAAGCGCAGCGCTTCGCCCGGCGCACCCTGCAACAGGTGCGGGACGCGATGCAGATGACGCTTCCCTGGGACAAGCGGCGGCGCGCGCCGAAGGGCGCGCAGACTCCCTCGGTGAGTTCCGACTAAGGAACACAGCCACTCGTGGACACGCTGCCCAGCGTCCAGCTCGAAACCTACGAAGGGCCGCTCGATCTGCTGCTCGATCTCATCCGCAAGCAGGAAATCGACATTTTCGACATCCCCATTGCCCGCATCACCCAGCAGTACCTCGACTACCTGCACCGCCTGGAACAACTGAACATTGATATCGCGGGCGATTTCATCCTGATGGCGGCCACGCTCATCCACATCAAGTCGAAGCTGCTGCTGCCGCCCGACCCCACGGGGGCGCCCGAGGACCCGCTCGACCCCCGCATCGACCTGGTGCAGCGGCTGCTGGAGCACGAGAAGTTCAAGAACGCCGCGCAGATGCTGCAACAGAAGCAAATGCTCGAACAGGCGTCGTGGTCGCGGCCCGACCTGGGGGCGTTTGCCGACGAGAAGGGCGAGCTGGTGGTGACGCTGTGGGATTTGGTCAAAGTGTTCCGCGAGGTGCTGGCGCGGCCGCCGGCGCCGACGGAGCTGTCCATCGCGCGGGAAGAAGTGACCGTCGGCCAGATGATGGACGAAGTCCGCCAGATGCTGCGCGAGTCCAACGAGCCGGTGGCGCTGCTGGCGCTGTGCCAGCGCCATCCGACGCGGCGCGGCCTGATTGTTCTCTTTCTGGCTCTGTTGGAGCTGGTGCGGCTGGAAGCCATCGCCGCCGTGCAGAGCGAGCTCTTCGGTCCCATCTTTTTGCGCAAGCACAAGATGTTTGACGTGGTGTTCAGCGACGAAACCGGGACCACGATTGACGGGCAGTACCAGTAGGCGATGCCGCGGCCGCAGCTCAAAGCGTTGCTCGAAGCTATCATCTACGTGGCCGAGGAGCCGGCGACACTCGACACACTCGCCAAAGTCCTTTCCGACACGCCGCGAGAGGAGCTGCGGGCGGCGCTCGAAGAGCTGGTGGCCGCCGGCCAGGCGGAGGAGCGCGGCGTCGAAATCCGCGTGGTCGCGGGCGGCTACCGCATGTACACCAAGCCGGAACACCACGACGCGGTGCGCGCTTTCGTGCGCAGCCAGAAGCCGCCGCTGCGGCTCTCGCTGCCGGCGCTGGAGACGCTGGCGGTGATTGCTTACAAGCAACCGGCGACGCTGCCGGAGATCCAGGCCATCCGCGGGGTCGACCCTTCGAGCGCTCTGGCGACGCTGCTGGAAAAAGGGCTGGTGGTCACGGCCGGGCGCAAACCCGTGGTCGGCCGGCCGATTCTCTACCGTACCTCGAAGGAGTTTCTGATTCGCTTCGGGTTGAGCGACGTGGGCGAGCTGCCCACGCTCAAAGAGTTCGAGGAGCTGGCCCGCGCCTCGCTCGGTGTCATAGAATCAGCGCCCGCCGAGGAAGCGGCGGCCCCGGCGGCGGACAAGGAAGCGGCCGATGTGGGCCAGGCGTAGCCGGGCGGGCCGTTTTCGGAGTTGACTGGATGCCATCAAAAAAGTGGGTGCATGACCTGGTTCCCGAGCACGTGACCAATCTCCGTTCCTACGTCCCCGGCAAGCCGATCGAAGAGGTGGAGCACGAGCTGGGGGTGAAGGCGATCAAGCTCGCCTCCAACGAAAACCCACTGGGGCCTTCGCTGCGGGCGCTGGAGGCGGCGGTGAAATGTCTGTCTGAATCGCACCGCTATCCCGACGCCGGCAGCCACTACCTGCGCGAAAAGCTGGCCGAGCGCCACGGGGTGAAGCTGGAAAACATTGTTCTGGGAGCGGGCTCGACCGAGCTCATCCAGCTTCTCTGCCGGGTGTATCTCGGGCCGGAGCGCCTGGGGTTGAGCGCCGAAGGCTCGTTCGTGATGTTTCCTCTCTCGGCGCGGGCGGCCGGGAGCGAGGCCGTACTCGTGCCCTTACGCGGCTACGCCTATGACCTGGAGGCGCTGGCGGCGCTGCTGGATGAATCTATCCGCGTGGTCTATCTCGCCAACCCCAACAACCCCACGGGGACGATGTTCACGGCCGATGAGTTCGAGCGCTTCCTGGCCAAGGTGCCCGAGGAAGTGCTGGTGATTCTCGACGAGGCCTACTGCGACTACGTCGAGCACCCGGGCTACAGCCGCTCGCTGGAGGCGGTGCGGGCCGGACGTTACTGCGTCGTGCTCAGAACTTTTTCCAAGGTCTACGGGCTGGCGGGGCTGCGGGTGGGGTACGCGGTGGGCCACCCGGAGGTCATCAACGCGCTCGACAAAGTGCGCTCACCCTTCAACGTCTCCGGCCTCGCCCAGGCGGCGGCACTGGCGGCGCTGGATGACACGGAGCACGTGCGGCGATCGGTCGAGTCGAACCGCCGCGGACTGGCATTCCTGACGCGGGAGTTGGCGAGGATGGGCCTCAAGGTGGTGCCTTCGGTGGCGAACTTTATCTACCTCGAAACCGGCGGCGAGGCCCAAGCGGCCTACCAGGCTTTGCTGGAGCGCGGAGTGATCGTGCGACCGCTGGGCTTCATGGGGCTCCCGCAAGGCTTGCGCATCACTGTGGGAACGGAAGAAGAGAACCAGCAACTGGTCAAAGTCTTCGCGGCCTGGCTGGCCTCGCAGGCCCACGCCTGAACGGTGAACTCCGACCCCATCCGCGAGCTTCTGGCGCGCAGCAAGGTCATCGCGGTGGTCGGCCTTTCCTCGAAGTCCCACCGGCCGAGCTACGGCGTGTCGCGCTTCATAGTCTCGATCGCACCGGACAACCTGCCGT
>CAYTXK010000004.1:5458-13644 GCA_964441645.1 uncultured Acidobacteriota bacterium | reverse complement strand
CGGCTACCGCATCATCCCGGTGAACCCTCAGGAAAAGGAAGTGCTGGGGGAGAAAAGCTATGCGCGCCTGGAGGACGTTCCCGTGCAGGTGGACATCGTGGACGTCTTCCGCCGCTCGGAGCACGTGCCGCCGGTGGTGGAAAGCGCGGTGGCTATCGGGGCCAAGGCGGTGTGGATGCAGGAGGGCGTGGTGCACGAAGAGGCAGCCGCCCGCGCTCGCGGGGCCGGGCTGGAAGTGGTGATGGACCGCTGCATCCTCAAGGAACACGCGCGGCGCTTCAAATGAAGCGCATCAGTGCGCGGCCGGCAGCGTGAGTTGATAGATGCGGAGCTCGGGATTCTCGCCGGCGGTCAAGACGGCCAGGCGCTGGCCGTCGGGCGAGACCCAGAAGTCGTAGAGCAGCACCTCGGGCAGCAGGCGCAAGTTTTTGTCCTGGGCGCGATCATAAAGCGTCAGCCAGCCGAGGCGGCGCCCCTTTTCCTGCGGCTCAAGGAAGAGAACGGCGTTGGCGGAGCCGGCCCACTCGTAACGCCCGAAGGGAATCGGCCAGAGCTCGACACTTGAGCCTGGAGTCAGCGCGCGCACGGCGAGCTTGTTCTGGCCGACAAAGTAAGACACTCGGTTTTCCTCCGGTGTGGCTTCCAGCCCGCCGAGATAGTCGTCGCCCAACTCGGCGAGCTCTTCGGTGGTGCCGGCTTCGAGGTCGCCCAGCAGCAGCCGGGCCGGTTCGCTGAACTCGAGGTCGCGCGCCACGAGAACCGCTTTGCGCGCGCTCGGCAGCCAAGCGACGGCGGCGAAAGTCAATTCCACAAAGAGCTTCAAGCTGCGGCCGGAACCGACGCGCACGCGCAGAACCTGGTGAAGGAGGCGCGGGCTGGCCGCTTCGCGCAGCACGGCCAGGCTTTCGCTGTCCGCGAGCCAGCCGGCGCCGTAGCCGAAGACGTAATAGGCGCCGGCATCGCGGAGCTTGATGGGCTTGCCCTCGGCGGTGGTCAAGAAGACGACGCTTTCGCCCTGTTCGTCGTTGATTTCTACGGCCAGCTTCAGCGCGTCGGGTGCCCAGGACAGGCGGGTAACGTAATAGCTGGGCACGTTGCCCACCCAATCGCGGAAGCGTTCGTGGCGGAAGACGCGGCGAGGCTTGGCGGCGAGGTCGCTGACCCAGACTTCGCCGGGATAGGTGTAAGTCTCCTCCTGCTCCTTCACGGAAATCTTGCGCTCGCGAACTTGTTTCTCCGTCGCATAGGCCAGATGCTTGCCATCCAGGGACCAGGCGGCCAGCACAGCTAGGTCTGCGCCCGTCTCGATGGTGGTGACGAGTTCAAGTCTAGGAGCCTGGGCCCCCAGCGGCAGAGCGGCGAGCCAACCCAACGCCAGGCCGGCCGCGGCAAGCCTCTTCCTCTTCATTCGCCTCTTTTCCCTTTCAGGGCCAGAGTCCCATTACTCTCTTGAGCGGCTGCGCTGGCGACGGGCTTCATAGAGCGCCAGGGTGGCGGCCATGGCTGCGTTCAGCGATTCCACCGGAGCGGCCAGGCGTATGGTGACGGCGGCGTCCAATTTCGCCACCAGCTCCGCGGGTAACCCGGCGCCTTCCTGGCCGACGAAAAGGGCCACGGCTCTCCGCAAGTCGGTTTCCTCGAGCAGCTTCCCGCCGCGAGGCACTAGCCCCAGCGTCCGCAAACCATGGCGGCGGCAAAGGCTGAGAATTTTTTCTGTCGGCAGGTGCCGGAAAACCGGCACGCGAAACAGCGAGCCCGCAGAGGCGCGCACCGCCTTGGGGTTGAAGGGGCTGACGGTGTTCGGCGCCAGCAGGCAAGCGGTAGCTCCGAAGGCTTCCAGCGCCCGCAGAATCGTGCCCAGATTGCCCGGGTCTTGGAGGCCGACGAGCACCGCCACCAGGGCTCGAGGCCGGCTCAGGCATTCCTCCAGAGAATGCTCCGGCAGCCGCGCCAGGGCCGCAATGCCTTGCGGGGTCTCCGTCTGCGCTAAGACGCGGAAGACGCGATCGGGAACAAGATAGGCCGGTAGGCGCCCGTCGCGGAGGCTTGCCAGTCGCCGGAGCTCGGTTTCGGCCGAGCGTGCGGCCACGAGCGCCCTTACTTCAACCGGGCTCCGCAACGCCTCTTCGACCAGATGAAGACCCTCGACCCCGCAGCAGCCATCCGCGGTCAGCTCGCCCTCTCGGAGCGCAGCCCGCAGCTTTTTCAGCAGCGGGTGGCGCGGGCTGGAGAGTTCTTGGATGGTGCGCGCACTCATCGAAGCTATCTCGGAGTTACCAGCCGCCAGCCTAGCAGAGCGTTTTGCCGTCTGTAAAGTTGCCGGCGCCGCGCGTCCGGTTCGTCCCCACCCTTGCTTGACGCTTGCGGGCGGTTGTGTTAGCGTCCGCCGCGATGAGTCCACGGGCTCATACTCCCACCGACTAGGTCGTCTGTGGCCGAAATCCTAAAGGTTTCCCCTGAGCAGCCGGAGCCGCGAGCGATAGAATACGCCGCCCAGCTGATCCGTCGCGGCGAGGTGGTGGGGATTCCGACCGACACCTTCTACGGGCTGGCGGCCGACCCGTTCAATCTGGCTGCGGTCGTCCGCGTCTACGACATCAAGGGGCGTCCGGAGCGCAAAGCCTTGCCCATTCTGCTGGCCGCGCTGGAGCAGGCGCAGGAGCTGACCGCTGATATCCCGGATATCTTTCTCACGCTCGCCGAGCACTTCTGGCCCGGGGCGCTGACGCTGGTGGTGGATGCCTCCTCGCGCGTCCCGCTCAAGGTAACGGGAAACACAGGTCGTATCGCCTTGCGCCACCCCGACTCGAAGATTACCGACGCGCTGATCGCGGCCGCCGGCACGCCCATCACCGGCACCAGCGCCAACCTCTCGGGCTTTGCCGCTTGTGTGAACGCCCCGCAGGTGGTCAAGCAGATGGGGGAGCGCCTGCCCTTGATTCTTGACGGCGGGGAATCGAAGGCTTTGCTGGCTTCCACCGTAGTGGACCTGCGCGGGGAGGAATGGATGATCGTGCGCGAAGGCCCCATCAGCGAAGCCCAGATCCGACAGGCGCTCGAAGGCTAGCGCCGTTCCAACTTTTCTCACCCATGGGCATTCTCACCGACGACATGAAGCGCATCGTGCGCGAGCAGCGACTGGGCTACATCGCCACTGTATGCCCTGATGGAACACCGAATCTGTCGCCTAAAGGAACAACGGCCGTTTGGGACGACGATCATCTGATGTTCGCCGATATTCGGTCACCGCAATCAGTCCAGAACATCGAGCACAACCCCTCCGTTGAAGTCAATGTCGTCGATCCGCTCGTTCGCAAAGGGTATCGATTCAAGGGGCGGGGGTTTGTCCATCGCTCGGATGACGTCTTCCAGCGCGGGTGCCAGATGTACCGGGACACGGGAGTCACCAGTGAAATCCGAGCGGTGGTCTTGATTCGTGTCGAGCGCGCACTGCCCCTGATCTCTCCCGCCTACGATCGAGGGGAGACAGAAGAGCAGGTCAAAGTTCGATGGCGCCGCTACTGGCGCAAGCTGTGGGAGGGCGTCGAAGAGTGACGCCAGAGGCTAAGGCTCACTGCGAGCTTCCCGGTGGCGCGGGGCAGGCCGAAGCGATAATCTTGTCGAAATAGTCGGCCGCCTCATCTGAGACGTCCCGGTACTCGGCCCTCTCACCTAGGAACGCCGCGCTGCGCCATGCCCGTCCTTTCTTGGTCGTTCCCTGCGCATCAATGCCTAGGGGAGAATCGGCGTTCCATCGGATCCACCTTTCCCCGAAAGAATTAGATTCAAGAAACTTCCAGTGTTCGGCATCGCGGTCCACCGTGTAAGGGGCGCCAGACCAGATTCTTAGCCATTCATTCTTCTTGTCGTACCTTACGGCATAAGTTTGACCCTCAAGTTCCCCGCTTGTCCTGACCTTCACACCGGGAGGAATCAGGAATGTGAAAAAGGACCCAACTCGCTTGCCTGTTTCTTTTTGCTCGGTGCAGAGCGCTAAGATCCAATCTGTGGCGTCGCTTTCTTCAAGCTGTAGGTGGATCTCCTCATTTGTCTGCTCGACAAGTCTCGTAACGGGCCTGAAGTGGGGGTGTCGGAAGCGAACCAACTCGCCAGGGTCTCGCAGAATGAACGAGCCGCTTTTATCGGTTTTGGTCTTTTCTATCTTCAGCTTGAGGCAAGACTTGCAAGTCTTGCTCCCATAGACTTCGACCCCGGGAATTGGGATTCCTGTCGTTGAGGTAACAATGCCTCTGATCACCATCGCCTGTGTTTCGCTGTGGGTTGAGGGGCCCTGCGCCAACAGGAACGCAAGAACCACGAAGGCGGCCCTTAGTTTCATTTGACAATCGAGCCTAGCACGACAGCGTGGCGGGCGCCCGTGGCCGAGGGCAGCGTGGCCGGCTCGCCCCGCCAGGTCTGATAAGCCAGCACGGCAAACGCGAACGCCTCCTTGGCTTTTCCCTCCACTCCGAAGCGGCTGGCGGGTAGGAAACGCAGGTCGGGCAGGCTTTCTTGCAGGCGCCGCAGTAGAAAACCATTTCGCGCCCCGCCGCCGCTGACTATGACTTCCTCGACGCGCGCGCGCGGCCAGATGAAGCGCTGAAAGGCCTGGGCGAGGGTGCGCACCGTCAGTTCGGTCGCCGTCCGCATCTTGTCCTCGGCCGGGGCGCGGCCCATAACGCGAAGGAACTCCTCGGTGAAAGCAGCGCCGAACTGTTCGCGCCCGGCGCTTTTCGGCGGACGCCGGCGAAAGTAGGGATGCCGGAGCAGGCGGCGCAGGACTTTTTCTTGTGGACGTCCGCGCGCGGCCAGCCGCCCGCCGGGGTCGAACCGCTGCCGCCCCCGGGTGAGGCGTTCGACGACCGCATCAATCACCATGTTGCCCGGCCCGGTGTCGAAGGCGGTGACATCTTCCGGCTCGGCCCCGGGGGGTATCACGGTCACGTTGGCAATGCCGCCCAGGTTGAGGGCCACGCGCCCGCGCCGGCGGTGCCGGTAGAGCAGAAAATCCACGTAGGGAACCAGCGGAGCACCTTGGCCTCCGGCCGCCAGGTCGCGGGGGCGGAAGTTGGCCACCACGGGCAAGCCGGTGCGCTCGGCAATCACGGCCGCTTCTCCGAGTTGCAGCGTGGAGGCCAGGCGCCACCCGGCGAATCTTTCTCTCTGCCCCTGGTGATAGACCGTCTGACCGTGCGAGCCGATGAGGGAGATTTTTTCCCGTGCCACACGAAAACGCCGGCAAGCCCGCGCAATAGCTTCTGCTGCTACTTCCCCCAGCAGGAAGTTGAGCTGGCTGATCTCCGCCACGCTCAGGACAGGCTTCTGATTGGCGTTGGCCACGCGCAGCACGGCGCGGCGCACAGAGGCGGGGTAGGGAAGGGTGCAGAAATTCTCCAGCCGCGCCCGCAGCGCCAAGCCGCGGCCGCCGACGCGCACCAGGGCAACGTCAATCCCATCGGCCGAGGTACCCGACATCAATCCCAGTACAAGCATTGGCTCAACCCAGTTGTTTCTTGAGCTCAGCGAGGAGGTTCAAGGCGTCGAGGGGGCGGAGCTGGTCGAGGTCGACCCGGCGCAAGGCCTCCACGATTTTGTGGTCGAGCGGGGTCAGCAACGGCAACTGCTCCGCCCGGCCTTCCCCCTGCGCCAGCTCGCTCTTGACCGCCTCTTCGTGCTGCTGGTGGCGCAGCAGCACCTGGCGGGCGCGCTCGATGACTTCGAGCGGCAGTCCGGCGAGCCGCGCCACGTCGATCCCGTAACTCTTGTCGGCGCTGCCCGACTCCACCTTGCGCAGGAAGACGATGTCGGCGCCGGACTCTTTCACCGCCACGTGCAGATTCTTCACCCCGGGCAGGATATCGGCCAGTTCGGTGAGTTCGTGGTAGTGCGTAGCAAAGAGAGTTTTCGCCCGCGTATGGGCTTGGAGATGTTCGACTACGGCCCAAGCAAGCGCTAGACCGTCAAAGGTGGAGGTGCCGCGGCCGACTTCGTCGAGCAGCACCAGGCTGCGCGGCGTGGCGGTATTGAGGATGGCGGCGGCTTCCGTCATCTCCACCAAGAAGGTCGAGCGGCCGCGGGCCAGGTTGTCGGAGGCGCCGATGCGCGTGTAAATGCGGTCGAGGATGGGGAGCCGGGCTTTTTCGGCGGGCACGAAGGAGCCCATCTGAGCCAGCAGACAAATCAGCGCCACCTGGCGCAAGTAAGTGGACTTGCCGCCCATGTTGGGGCCGGTAATGATCAGAATGAGGTCGGTGGAATCATTGAGGTACACGTCGTTGGGAACGAAGCGCTCGCCCGAGACTTCGCCCAACCGCTCGATGACCGGATGGCGCCCGGCGACGATCAGCAGTTCGCCGGAGTCGGAGAATTCGGGTCGGGTGTAGTTGCAAGCCCGGGCAAGCTGCGCCAGGGCGGCCAGGAGGTCAAGTTGCGCCAGCGCGGCGGCCGTGGCTCGGATGCGCGCCGCAGCGGCGCTCACCGCCGAGCGGACTTCCGCAAAGAGGCGCCGCTCAAGCTCCAGAATTTTCTCCTCGGCGCTCAGCACCTTGCGTTCGTACTCCTTGAGCTCCGGGGTGGTGAAGCGCTCCGCGTTCACCAGCGTTTGTTTGCGCTCGTAGTCGGGCGGGACTCGGGGAAGGTTGGGTTTGGAGACCTCGATGTAGTAGCCGAAAATATTGTTGAAGCGCACTTTGAGCGAGCCGATACCAGTCCGTTGCCGTTCCCGCGCTTCCATTTCGGCGATGTAGCGCTGGCCGTGAGTGCGGAGGGTGCGGAGCTCATCGAGCTCTGCGTCGCGGCCGGCGCGGATGATGCCCGGCTCGCTCAGGCTGGCCGGGGCCTCTTCACTGATGGTCTGAGCGATTTGCTGGTGCAGGTCGGTCAATTCGTCGAGGGCGGCGCGGAGCTCGCGCAGACGCGAGGCGGCAAGTGGTTCGAGAAGTCGCCGCAAGGCGGGGAGCAGGGCAAAGGTGTCGCGCAGGGCGAGCAGGTCGCGGGGCGTGGCGGTCTCGAGCGTGCAACGGCTCAGTAGGCGCTCGAGGTCGAAGGTTCGCCGCAACTGCTGGCGCAGCTCGCCTCGCCGCAGCGTGTCCGCGGCCAGCTCTTCCACGGCGTCCAGCCGCGCGGTGATTTCAAGGAGCGACACCGAAGGCCGCACCAGCCAGTTCTTGAGCAGCCGGCCGCCGGCGGCGGTGACGGTTTCATCCACGGTGGCGAGCAGCGTGGTGGAGCGATCGTTGGCGAAGAGCGGCTCCATCAACTCCAGGTTGCGCACGGAAACCGTGTCGACCACCAGCGCTTCGTGTTGTTGATAGAAGGCGGGGCGGCTGAGGTGGGCGAGAGTGCTGCGCTGGGTTTCTCTCAAGTAGTGCAGGATGGCTCCGGCCGCGCCGGTGGCGAGGGGTTTGTCGGCCAGGCCGAAGCCTTCGAGCGCCACCACGCCAAACTGCTCGCGCAGCAGTCGCTCGCCGTAGTCGGTGGCGAAAATCCAATCATCGAGCGGCGTCTCCACCAACTTAACTGGCGCGTTGCTCCGGTCGCCGCTGCCGAGCGTCGCGCCCTGCGGCCGCAACAGCTCGCGAGGAGCGAGGCTGGCGAGCTCATCGCCGAAGCGATCCAGCCAGTCTCGCCCTGCCATCTCGGTGGCGCGAAACTCTCCCGTCGATAGGTCAGCGTAGGCCAGCCCGACGGCGCTCCCGCCTGCTTGCGGCAGGCAGGCCAGGAGGTAGTTGTTCTCGCGCGGTTCGAGCGCCGCCGAATCCATGGCCGTCCCTGGGGTAATGACGCGCACCACGTCGCGCCGAACCAGCTTCTTGCCCTTGCTGGGTTCTTCTAACTGCTCGCAAATCGCCACCTTGTAGCCGCGACGGATTAGCCGAGCGATGTAGCTTTCGGCGGCGTGGTAGGGGACGCCGCACATGGGCACGGGCGTGCCGCGCTCGCGATGGCGCGCCGTGAGCGTGATTTCGAGCTCGCGCGAGGCCACCACAGCGTCGTCGTAGAAGAGCTCGTAGAAATCTCCCAGCCGGAAAAGCAGCAAGGCGTGCGGGTACTGTTTCTTGATGGCCTGGTATTGCCGCATCAGCGGCGTGGGAGGTACAGGCGCTGTCATGCTGCGCGACTCATTATCAGCCAGCGGCGACACTTTGTAAACGACCTGCGCCGGCAGTCTATAATGGGAGCGAGGC
>CAYTXK010000004.1:0-5448 GCA_964441645.1 uncultured Acidobacteriota bacterium | reverse complement strand
TTGGCTGTCGATTCCAGTGGCCGCGCCGCGAGCGTGGCGCTGCTGCGCGACGGACGTCTGGTGGCTTCGGTGACCCCAGAAGGGGCGGAGCAGCATTCGGTCACCTTGTTTGCCAGCATTCGTCGGGCGATAGACGAAGCGGGAATTAGTTTGGAGGCGATTGATGTCTATAGCGTCGCCAATGGCCCGGGCGCTTTTACGGCGTTGCGCGTGGGGTTGAGTGTGGTAAAAGCGCTGGCGGAAATGAATCAGAAGCCGGTGGTGGCGGTCGGTGTGCTGGAGGCAGTTTGCCAGGCGGCCGCGGCCGAAGGGCTGCTGGTCCCCATCGTCGACGCCTACCGCGGGCAGATTTTCGCCGGCTTGTACGAAAAGAATTCGGCCGACCTCCTCCCGCGCGGGGCAGAGCGTGTCATGATGATGGAAGAATTCCTCGCCGGGATTGGCGCCGAAGGCGTGCGGCCGCCGGACTGCACGCTGGTGGGGCCGCAGCTCGAGCGCTGGCTGCCTCGGTTGGGGGAGTTTGCCGACGCGCGCCGCGAGTCCACCACCCCGTTGTTGGCTGAGGCGGTCGCGCGTCGGGCGGAGCGAAAGCTGGCGCGCGGCGAAGCGGTTGACGCTCTGCGTGTGCAGGCCAACTACGTGCGCCGCTCCGACGCGGAGCTTTTGTGGAAAGAAAAGTAGTCCTGCGCCGGGCCACCTTGAAGGACATCGGGGCCCTCCTGGACCTCCAACGGCAGGCACCAGAAGCCGCCCCGTGGAGCGAGGCCGATTACACGGGATTGTTTCCGACCGACGGTACGCTCTGTTTCTTGGCCGAGGCGGCGACGGGAAAAGCCGTCGGGTTTCTTTTGGCGCGTGAGATGGCGGAGGAGATGGAAATCCTGAACCTGGCCGTGGCTCCTGGCTGGCGGCGGCAGGGAATTGGTCGGCAACTGGTAGGCGAAGCGGTGACGCAAGGGCAGGCGCAGGGCACGCGCCAGTGGTGGCTCGAGGTGCGCGCCTCGAACCATAGCGCCCTGGCGTTCTACACCGCTTTGGGTTTTGTTGAGGCCCAACGCCGCCCGCAGTACTACTGCCACCCGACAGAAGACGCGGTCCTCTGCGTTCGTCGCGTACCGGCGGCCGATGTCGTGCCTTGAACGCCGCTGCACGCCTGTGCTACCTTCGCACCTCGGCGGGGGAGCCGCTAATAGCGGGAATGGTTCGAACAGGACTCTATTTTGCTGGCGCTCTGGTGTTGGTCGCGGGAGCGGCTGCCTGGCGTGGCTGGTGGGCGGCGGGAGCGGTGTTTCTTCTGCTGGCGGCCTTCGTGCTCTATTTCTTCCGAGACCCGGAGCGGCGGGTGCCGATGACGCCCGGCGCCGTGGTTTCTCCGGCCGACGGCCGCGTGCTGGCGGTGGAAGAAACGAATCGCGACGGGCAGTTGTTGACTCAGGTCAGCATCTTCTTGTCGCTGTTTGACGTGCACGTAAACCGCTCGCCCATCGCCGGCCGCATCACGGCGGTGCGTTATCGGCCGGGCAAGTTTCACATCGCCTCGCGCGCCGCCGCCGGACGCGAGAACGAACAAAACGAAGTAACCGTGGAAGGGGAAGGGACGCAGGTGGTCTTCCGCCAGATTGCCGGCCTGCTGGCGCGGCGCATCGAATTCTGGCCCAAGCAGGGCGACGCGCTCGAGCGCGGCCAGCGGGTGGGGATGATTCGCTTCGGCTCCCGCGTCGAAGTGTTGCTCGAGGCGCACTACCGCGTGCAGGTCAAGACGGGTGAGCACGTGCGCGGCGGCTCGAGCATTCTGGCCATTCGAGAATGAACCTGCAAGCCAATCACCGCTTGCGCCGGGGGATTTACCTCCTGCCGACGGCTTTGACCGTGGGGAATCTGCTGTGCGGCTACTATTCCGTTCTCTCCTCGGCTGCCGGGGGTCTGGGCGGGTTTGAGCGCGCCGCCAAACTCATCGGCCTCGCCATAGTTCTCGATGGGCTGGATGGACGCGTGGCTCGGATGAGCAAAGTCTCGAGCCCCTTTGGCAAGGAGTTTGATTCTCTCGCCGACATTGTCAGCTTTGGGATCGCTCCCGCTTTCCTGGCTCTGGTCTGGGGCTTGCGAGGTCTCGACCCGACGGCGGCCGACAATCCTGCCCTCGTTCATCACATCTATCAAGCGGGTTGGATCGCCACCTTTGCCTTTCTGATTTGCGGAGCCATCCGCCTGGCGCGGTTCAATATTCAGGGGAGCGAGAGTGGCGACTTGGGTCCAGCGGTCCATCGCTCTTTTGTCGGCCTGCCCATCCCGGCGGCCGCGGGCGTGATTGCCGCCATCGTGCACGCCGCCGGTGAGCCCATCACCGACTGGTATTGGGGGCTGGGCTGGTTGGCGCTGCTCTTCGGCCTGGGCTTCCTGATGGTGAGCACCATCCGCTATCCGAGTTTCAAGGAGGGTGATTTCGGCCGCCGGCACCCGTTCGTCCTGACCTTCTACATCGCCATTGTGGTCTCGCTGATTGCCGTCTACTCGCAGGTGGTCTTGCTGGCGATTGCCCTGGCCTATTTGTGCTGGGGTCTCGTGGGACTGGCGCGCCGGCGGTTGTTCGGCGTGGCAGGCTAGTGCCGTTCCAACTATTTAGGCTTATGGGAGAGGAGCAGTGATGGAGTATGCATACGTGCTCCTGAGCGAACAGCAGGGACCCTACTTGCGGAAGCGGCTGCAGGCGTACCTCAACTCTGCTAGTGCCGTTCCAACTAGTTTCGCCGACCATGCATATTACGTAGAGGCAGGCCCGAAACCGCCGTCCCGCATGCCCAAGTCAGCTGCCGATAGTTGGAACGGCACTAGCCGTAACAAGTTGGAACGGCACTAGCCGGCGGATGGTGACTCCTCGTGCACCGTCCGGTTTGCGCATCGCCATCATCGGCGCCACCTCGCTCAAGGGAAAAGAGCTCAAGGAAGTCCTCGAGGAGCGCCTGTTTCCCGTGAAGAAGCTGGCGTTGCTCGATGACGGCGAGGCTCTCGGCCAGCTCACCGAATTCGAGGGCGAGCCCGCCTTCGTCCAGGAAGTTGATGCCGAAACCTTTACCGAGAACGACCTGGTTTTTTTTGCCTCCACCAGCGGTGAGTTCACCCGGTCTCACTGGCCGAAGGCAGCGGCTGGCTCGGCCGCCCTGATTGATCTCAGCCACGCCTTGCTCGAGGTCCCGGAGGCCGAAGTACGGGTGCCGTTCCTGAAGAAGTCGGCCCCGGGGCCGTCCTCCTCCCAGCGCTGGTATGTGGCCCCGCACGCTGCGGCCATCGTCTTGCTGGCTCTCGGGGAGCGATTGAGCTCAGCGCTTCCTCTCCGCCAGATGGTGGCCAATATCTTCGAGCCGGTCTCGGAGCGCGGTGCCGCCGGGATGGAAGAGTTGCAAGAACAGACGGTCCGCCTGCTTTCGTTTCAGGAGTATCCTCGACCTGTCTTCGACGCCCAGGTGGCGTTTAACCTGCTGACCCGCTACGGGGCAGCGAGTCGCGCGCGGCTGGAAGAAACCGAGGACATCATTCGCCGCCAGATGCAGCGATGGTCTCCTTCTTTAGCTGAACGAGTGGCCTTACGACTGATTCAGGTTCCGGTCTTCAACGCCCACAGCCTTTCCGTTCTCGTGGAATTCGAGAAACAGTGCGAGGTCGCGGACCTGGAGCGAGCCTTGCAAGGCGAGCGGCTGGCCATCGCAGGGCGCGACGCCGCCCCGGCGGCGGCCATTGAGGTGGCGGGACGCGAAGAGATTCTCGTCGGGCCCATCGGACGCGACGGCGGTCGGCCGAACGCCTTCTGGATCTGGGCCGTAGCGGACAATTTGCGTTTGATTTCCCGCACGGCGGTGGACATTGCCGAAGAAATCGTGCCTTAGCGCAAAGCCGCTTGTGTTCGGTTTGTTGCTCGCGTTAGCGAGCGCCGGCTGCGGCTACCGTCCCGCGGGGCAGGCGAGCCGGCTGCCCGCCTACGTCAAGGTCATCGCCATCCCGGCTTTCGAAAACCAGACTACGTGGATGCGCCTCGAGCAACGCTTGACCGCGGCGGTAATGGAGGAGTTCATTCATCGCACCCGCTACCGCATCACCAGCACGGAGGCCGAGGCAGACGCCGTGCTGACTGGCAACGTCCTTTCCGCCACAACCGCGCCCGTTCTTTTCGATCCTTCCACCGGCCGCGCTTCAGCGGTGCAGGTAACCGTCACGGTGGCCGTGGACCTGCGTGATCGCCAGAGCCAGGAAGTCCTCTACGCGAACCCCAACTACATCTTTCGCGAGCAATACGAAATCACCGGCGATGTGGCAAGTTTTTTCGAGGAGCGCGAGCCAGCCCTCGATCGCTTGGCGCGCGACTTCGCCGCTACCCTGGTCAGCGCCGTATTGGAGAACTTCTGAGGCATGGCCGCCCGCCGACCCTCTCGACGCTCAGCATCGCACGCCTATCTTATTGTGGGGGCTGACTCCTACCTGCGCAGCCAGGCCCGCGAGCAAATCATCGCCGAGGTGGTTTCCGCGGAGGTGCGCGACTTTGCCGTAGCGCGCTTTTCGCTAGAGCGAACTTCCCTGGGCGCCGTTCTGGCGCAAGCACTCACTCGCCCCATGCTCAGCCCGGTTCAGGTTCTGGTGATGACCGATCTGGACGGCATCAAGGATGAAGTTCTGGCCGAGTTGGGAAAATATTTCTCTGCTCCGGCGGATTTTACCGTGCTGGTCTTTGAGGCCGAGGAGCTGGATCGCCGCACGCGTCTGTGGCATCTGTTGCAGCGTCATTGCGAGGTTGTCGAGGCCGAATCGGTCGACGACCGCGATGCCCTGGAGGCCACGGGTCGCTTTGCCCGCGAGCTCGGCTTGGCTGTCGACGCCGCCACCGCCGAAGACCTGGTTTTTGCCGTTGGGCCCAATCAGGGCTTGCTGCGGGCCGAGCTCGAAAAGCTCCGCGCCTTTGCGGGGAAGGAGGGACGCGTCACTTCGGTGGATCTGGAAAGTTTGGTCACCCCCGCGCGCCGCTTCAGCGTCTTTGAGCTCTCGGGGCTTCTGGCAGAGCGGCGCCGGGACGAAGCCTTGCGGCGGCTGCGAAAGCTGCTTCTCGATGGAGAAAGCCCCATCGGCATTGTTGGCTTGCTGGCGTGGGCGTATCGACAGCTCTGGCAAGCGCGGGCTTTGCCCCCGAACACTCCCGTCTGGCGTGCGATGCGCACGCTGCGGGCACCCGAGTCACGCGTGCCTATGCTCCTCCGGCAAGCGAAACAGTTTTCGCTCGAAGAATTGCGCGGGGCCTTCGCCGCTTTGCTTGACGCGGACGTGGCTCTGAGGTCGTCGCCCCCCAGTCCCGAGGCGATTCTCGAGATGCTGGTGATTGAGCTAACCGGGGGAGAGAAGGCGCGCGCGCGGGCTTAGGAGGCTGCGGGGGGCGCGGAAGATTGCCTGGCGGCCAGCGCGTTGAAG
>CAYTXK010000003.1:30632-31207 GCA_964441645.1 uncultured Acidobacteriota bacterium | reverse complement strand
CACGTGCTCCTGAGTCTTCGACCAGTCGGGCCGGATGAACATGTTGCGCGCGAACAGGCTGTGCCAGGCCTGCTCGGTGAGAACGCGGATGGGCAGGCGAAACTGCTGGTCGGCGCCGGCGAAACAGTCCTGGACAAAAATCTCCCGGCCCTGCATATGCGTACACAGGCGGGCGTAGAGGGCGTCGAAGTGCTCCGGCTCGAAGGGGCGGTTGATTTCCCCCCACCAGATGTTTTTTTCGCTGGAAGGCTCGCGCACCAAGAACTTGTCGTTGGGGGAGCGGCCGGTGTGGTCGCCGGTGCGGGCCACGAGCGCGCCCAAGTGGCTGATGACCGCTTCGTCGCGCCGCACCACGTGCTCGTAGAGGGCGGGGGTGGGGAGGTTCCAGTAGGCGGTTTTGAGGTTGCGGAGGCCGTGGTTCTCGAGCCCGAAGCGGCTCGGGTTCCAGCCCACCGTGTTCATCCGTCCTCCTGCCGAGCCTGCCTGCGGCAGGCAGGCTCGCGCCGCCCGCCTGATAACACTGGTGAGCCCGCCGGGGCTCGAACCCGGGACCCTCTGCTTAAAAGGCAGATGCT
>CAYTXK010000003.1:15144-30622 GCA_964441645.1 uncultured Acidobacteriota bacterium | reverse complement strand
GACTGAGCTACGGGCTCAACGCTAGTTTACTGCATCAGTCCCGCGACTTCAACGGACCGACCTGGATCGGAACGGAACCCACCCGCCCCCCAAGTGTGTTTTTCTCGATTGTCGACAGGTCTATAATGGCTCTCGTCCCGTTTTCGGCTCCGGCCGCCATGAAGTTATGCCTTGGGGGGAGAATCAGGGATGGGCCGCGCACACACCAAGAAGAAGCGGCGCGAAGCACCCGCGAGTCCCAGAGGGACTGAGGCTCAGGTGAAGCGGGCGTTGGGGCCGGTGCGCGCTCCTCGAGAGCGCTCGCTGGCCGACCAAGAGCTGGACCGGCTGTTCACCCTCACGCTCGACCTGCTCTGCGTGGCGGGTTTTGACGGCTACTTCAAGCGCTTAAACCCGGCCTGGGAGCGCACGCTGGGCTTTACCCTCGATGAGTTGCTCAGCCGGCCCTATCTTGACTTCATCCATCCCGACGACCGCCAGCCCACGACTGCGGCGGTTGACCAGTTGAGCACAGGCGTTCCCGTCATCACCTTCGAGAATCGCTACCGCTGCCGGGATAACTCTTACAAGTGGCTGCTGTGGAACTCCATGCCGGTTACCGAGCAGCAATTGATGTATGCCGCAGCGCGCGACATCACCGAGCGCAAACTGGCCGAGCAGCGGCTGGCGGCGCAGTACGCCACCGCGCGCGTCCTGGCCGAATCGCCCGGGCTCGACGATGCTCTGAGAAAAATCCTTCAGGTCATTTGCGAGAATCTGGGCTGGGAACACGGCGCGGTGTGGCACGCGGATCGGGTGGCCAACCTGCTGCGCTGCGCTGAAACCTGGCATCTGCCGTCGGTCTCCTTCGCCGAGTTTGACGCCATCAGTCGGAGCACAGCCTTTGCTCCGGGAATTGGGCTTCCGGGGCGGGTGTGGGCGAGCGGCCAGCCGGCCTGGATTCCCAACGTAGTCGAGGACACGAACTTTCCCCGGGCTCCCATTGCTGCCCGCGAGGGGTTACGGGCGGCTTTCGGGTTCCCGCTACTGATCGGCACGGGAACTGTGGGCATCATGGAGTTTTTCAGCCGGGAAATCCGCCGGCCGGACGAAGCGCTGCTGCAAACCATGGCCACCCTGGGCAGCCAGATCGGGCAGTTGATTGCACGCAAGCGAGCCGAGGAAGTGATTCAGAAGGACGCCGACGAAATCGCCGACCTCTACAACAACGCGCCCTGCGGTTACCACTCGCTCGACGCCAACGGGGTGTTCCTGCGCATCAATGACACCGAGTTGAGCTGGTTGGGCTATCGGCGCGAGGAAGTTGTCGGCCGCAAGCGATTTACCGATCTCATTGCCCCGGAGGGCGCCCGCCTCTTTCAAGAGAGATTTCCGCTCTTCAAGGAACGCGGCTGGGTGCATGACCTGGAATTCGAGATGATCCGCAAGGACGGCACCCTCCTGCCCGTGCTCCTGAACGCCACCGCCGTGCGGGACAGCGCCGGCAACTTCCTGATGAGCCGTTCCACGGTTTTTGATATGACCGACCGGCGTGCCCTCGAACAGATGAAGGATGAATTCCTTGCCATGGTGAGCCACGAGCTGCGCACACCGCTCACCGCTATCCGCGGCGCTCTCGGCCTGTTCAGCGGCGGCCACGGCGGCTCGCTCAACCCGCGCGGCCAGCAGATGTTGACCATTGCCGTCGAGAGCACTGATCGCCTGGTGCGCCTGATGAACGACGTGCTCGACATCGAGCGCATGGAGCTGGGAAGGTTCCACGTCGTGAAGCAGTCCTGCGACGCCGCCCACCTGGTACGCCGGGCCGTGGACGCCCTGCGGCCGCTGGCCGACAAAGCCGGCATTGCCCTTTCCCTGACCGCCGAACCCGCCTCCCTGTGGGCCGATCCCGACCGCATCATTCAGACTTTGACGAACTTGCTCAGCAACGCGCTCAAATTCTCGCCGGCGGGGACGACCGTTTGGGCGACCGCCACGCGGAAGAACGACCAAGTGTTGTTCCAAATCAAAGACCAGGGCCGCGGCATCCCGGCCGATAAGCTGCAAACAATTTTCGAGCGCTTTCAGCAGGTAGAGGCCGCCGACGCCCGCAACAAAGGAGGCACGGGGCTGGGCCTGTTTATCTGCAGGAACATTGTGCAGCAACACGATGGCCGCCTCTGGGTGGAAAGCACGCCCGGGCAGGGCAGCACCTTTTCCTTCACCGTGCCGCTGGCGAGGGAAGGGCCGTCACCCGAACCCTAGCGGCAAGCGTTTCTCACGACGAGGACAGACGAATGGCACACCTTCTGGTGGTGGACGACGATCCCAGCCTGCGCGAGGTGATTCGCGGGCTGCTGGAGGTGGCCGGTTTTTCTGTCACCACTGCCTCGGACGGCCGGGCCGCTCTCGAGCGATTGGCACGCGAGAAATTCGACCTAGTGGTGATGGATGTCTGGATGCCCGAGGTGACGGGCCTGGATGTGCTCGCGCAGTTGCGCTCTCGGGCCGACTCTCCCAAGGTCATCCTGCTGACCGCCGACGATACCCCGGGGACAGTGCTGCGCGCCGTGCGTGAGCAGGCCTACCGCTTTCTGGCCAAGCCCTTCGACCCCGAGGCGCTGGTGGAAGCGGTGCGAAGCGCGCTGGCCGCGCCGGAAGCTCCGGCGCCGATTGAGGTGCTTTCGGCGCGGCCGAACTGGGTGGAGCTGGAGGTCCCTTGCCGGGTGGACGTGGTGGACCGGCTGCAAGGATTCCTCGAGCGTTTGAAGGCTGATCTCCCCGACGAGGTTCGCAGCAAAGTGGGCCAGGCGTTTCGCGAGCTGCTGTTGAACGCAATCGAGTGGGGCGGGCAGCTCGATCCCAACCGCAAAGTGCGCATCGCCTACCTGCGGGCGCGGCGGATGCTGCTCTACCGCATCGCCGACCCCGGCAAGGGCTTCCGCTTCGAAGAGCTGCAGCACGCGGCCGTCGGGCACGCGCCCGGCGAGGTCGTCGAGCACATGCGCATCCGCGAGGAGAAAGGCATCCGCCCCGGCGGCTTCGGCCTCTTGCTGGCCCAGGCTCTAGTGGACGAGCTCATCTACAACGAGACGCAAAACGAAGTGGTTTTCATCAAGTACTTGGAGTAGCGCCGGCGGCTTGCCTTGCGGGAGGGGGAAGGTTAGAGTTAGCCGCTTCGCTCGGCTCCCGGGAGACCCGATGGCTCGTTCGCGCTCCGACCCAAAGCTGAGAGTACTGCTGCGCGGCAGCGAAATTCGCCGGCGGGTGCGCCTGCTGGCGCGGCAGATTGAGCGCGACTACAAGGGAGACAGCCTCCACCTGATTTGCATCCTGAAGGGGGCGTGCATTTTTCTCGCCGACCTGCTGCGCGAGCTGAAACTGCCGGTGTCGGTGGACTTCATCGCCGTCTCCAGCTACGGCAAAGGCAGCCTGCCGTCGGGCGAAGTGCGCATCACCAAAGACCTCGACCAAAGCATTGAGGGCCTGAACGTTCTCGTTGTCGAAGACATCCTCGATACCGGGCTGACGCTCAACTATCTTTTTCGCATCCTGCAATCGCGCAAGCCCAAGTCCCTCCGCATCGCCGCCCTGCTCGACAAACCCGCCCGGCGCGTCAAAGAAGTCCCGGTGGACTACATCGGCTTCAAAATTCCGGACGAATTCGTGGTGGGCTACGGGCTCGACTACGGCGAGCGCTACCGCAATCTGCCCGATGTCTGCGTGGTGCCCACGGCGACCCCCTAGCCATGCCGCGCCGCGTGCTCACCGCCACCGACATTGAGGCGCTGCCCGCCGGCGGCGACGTAGTGGTTCCGCGCGGTGCCGTCATCACCGACCAGGCCCGCGAGCGTGCCCGCGAGCGCGGGGTGCGCATCCGCGTCGAGGAATCGGTCGAGGCTCCTGGGTCCAGCCGCCATCGCGCCGTCGTTCTGGGGGCTGACCACGCCGGCTACGAGCTCAAGGAGTATTTGAAAAGTTTTCTGCTCGAATCGGGCTACGAGGTGCGCGACCTCGGCACCGACTCCAACGCCCCGGTGGATTACCCTGACTTCGCCGCCGCCGTGGCGCGGGCAGTAGCGTCCGGGGAGGCGTGGCGCGGAGTAGTCGTCGACGCCGCCGGCATCGGCTCCGCCATGGCTGCCAACAAGGTGCCGGGAGCGCGCGCCGCCCTGTGCTATGATTCCACGACCGCCCGCAACAGCCGCGAGCACAACGATGCCAACGTTCTCACCCTCGGGGCCCGGCTGCTTAGTTCCGAAACCGCCCGGGAAATCCTGGCGCTGTGGCTGGAAACCGCATTCGCCGGCGGGCGGCACCAGCGCCGGGTGGACAAAATCGCCGCCCTGGAGCGCGCCCCGGAAATAAAATGAGCGCCCTCAGCGAGCGCGAGCTCGAGCAGTTGATCGAAGCCGTCACCCGTGAAATCTTCTGCTATCTCGGCGACCGCCAGTTGTGCGAGCTGCGCGGCCTGGAGATTGACGAAATCATCTGCCCGGGCTGCGACCAGCGCTGCGTCGAAACCTGCACCGAGAAAGCTCGCAAAGTGCTGGCCGCCGGCGCGGCACGCCTCACGGCCGGCCCGGGCGTCGCTCAAATGCCTGCCGACTTGGCCGCGCTCATTGACCACACGCTGTTGCGTCCCGAGGCCGCCCATGACGACATCCGCGCGCTCTGCGAGGAGGCCGTCGCCTTCGGCTTCGCCAGCGTGGTGGTGAACCCGTACTGGGTCCCGGTGGCGGCCGCCGCGGTGCGGGGGACGCCGGTGAAGGTTTGCACGGTGGTGGGCTTCCCGCTGGGAGCGACGCTGCCGCGCGTGAAAGCGCACGAGGCGGAAGAGGTCGTCAAGCTCGGCGCGCAGGAAGTGGATATGGTGATGAACATTGGGGCGCTGAAATCCGGCGAGGACGAACTGGTCGAGCAGGACATTCGCGGCGTGGTTGAGGTCGCTCACCGCGGCGGGGCCGTGACCAAAGTGATTCTCGAGTGCGCCTTGCTGACCGACGAAGAGAAAGTGCGCGCCAGTTGCCTGGCGCAGCGGGCCGGCGCCGATTTTGTAAAGACCTCGACCGGGTTCGGCCCGGGGGGCGCGAGCGCCGGCGATGTCGAGTTGATGCGTCTCGCGGTGGGCCCGGCCATGGGCGTCAAAGCCGCCGGCGGAATCCGCAGCTATGGGGACCTGATAAGGATGGTTTCGGCGGGGGCCACGCGCATTGGAGCTTCGGCTAGCGTTAAGATTATGGCGGAGGCAGCCGGTGCGGCAGTCGAGCCGGTCGGGGCAGCCGTCGCCAGCCGTTACTAAGCGGATCCTTCGGGGAAAGGAGCAAGTCACCATGGCTCAGCAAAAGGTAAGCGCAGTAGGGACAGCGCTCTCGCGGCGCCGGTTTGCCCAGCTCGCCGGTGTGGGCGTGGGAACTTTCTGGGGGGCGGTGAGCGCCCGCGGCTTCGAGGAACGGCTCGGCCTGCGCGCCCGCGGTCGGCTCGTGCCGGTGAAGCTCAATCCCAAAGACCCCGAGAACATGATTCTGCTCAACTCCAACGAAAACCCCTACGGGCCCTCGCCCCGGGCGCTCGAAGCCATGGCCGAGGCGCGCGGCATCGCCATGCGCTACCCGGACTACTGGGCCGACCAGTTGCAGGAAAAGCTGGCGGCTTTTCACAACGTGAAGAACGAGATGGCGGTGGTCACCTGCGGCTCGACCGAAGTGCTCAAGCTGGCTGCCCAGGCGTTCCTTGGGCGCGGCCGGCGGCTGGTGATGCCCGAGCCCACCTTCGAAGCCATCGGCTATTACGCGGAACAGACTGGCGCAGAAGTGGTGAAGGTTCCCGTCACCCACGACTACGGGCACGACCTCGAAGCCATGGCCAAGGCGGCGCAGGCGCGGCCGGGGCTGATCTATGTCTGCAACCCCAACAACCCCACGGGGACGATTGTGGCGCGCGAGGCGCTGGAGAAATTCATCCTGCAGGCTCCGCGGGAGAGCGTGGTGCTGGTGGACGAGGCCTACTACCACTTCGCCAACGCCCCCGATTACGCCACTATGCTGGGCGAAGTCACGGCCGGCCGCAATGTGGTGGTGGCCCGCACATTCTCCAAGATCTACGGCATGGCCGGCTTGCGCCTGGGCTACGCCATCGCTCGCCCGGACCTGATGGAGCGGATGCGCCCGCATCAGGTGATGGAGAGTTGGAACCTGATGGCCTGCACGGCGGCGCTCGAGAGTCTGGAGGACGCCGACTGGGTGGCGCGCAACCGCGACCGCAACCGCTCGACGCGCGACTGGTTGACGGACGCTATGAAGAAGCGCGGGCGGGCTGTCATCCCCTCGCAAGCCAATCATGTCTGCGTGCACGTCGGCCGCCCGGTGCGGCCCGTGATTGCCGCTTTCCGCGAGCGTGGCATCTCGGTCGGCCGGCCCTTCGCGGGCCTGCCCGAGCACATTCGCGTTTCCCTGGGCCTGCCGGAGGAGATGGAAAGGTTCGCGGCCGCGCTGGACGCCATTCTGGCCCAGCCGGCGGCCGCCCGCGCCGCTACGGAGAGAGACTTTGACGCCCTCGAAGCGCGGCTCTACCCGGGCGCGGCGCCCCTCTGGGCGCGCCACTGAAGCCGGTCCGCATCGCAACTTTCATACGGCCTCAAACATCTAATAAACTCGAATCACCGGGAGTGAAACCCTCGTAATGGACGACCTGTTGAAAGACGAGCTGGCGCGAGCCGTGGAGGAGACGGCGGCGGCGGAGGAGTGCGCCGAGGAAAATCCGGCGGAGCGGCGCGCTTGGGCGGAAGGCACGGGCGACGCCATCGGGTTTCTCCTCCAGGTCAGCGAAGAGCTGAACACCACCCTCGAGCTCGACGCCGTGCTGCGCAAGGTGGCCGAGCGCGTGCGCGAAACCGTCTGCTACGACACTTTCGGCCTGCTGCTTCTCGATCCCCTGGGCCAGGAACTCCACATTCGCTTCGGCATCGGCTATCCCCGCGAGGTGCTGGAGCACTGGCGGTTCGGCCTGGGGCAGGGGCTGGTGGGAACAGCGGCGCAGACCGGCCAGGCCATTCGCACCAGCGACGTCCGGCGCGATCCACGCTACATCAACGCCGGGGAAGGCATCTGCGCGGAGATGGCCATTCCCTTGATCGTCAAGAACCGCGTCATCGGCGTGCTGGACGTGGGCAGCCGCCAGTGCAACTACTTCACCGAGAGCCACCAGCGCCTGCTGACACTACTCGCCGGCCGCGTGGCCAACGCCATCGAGAACGCCCGCCTCTACGAGAACCTCCAGCAGCAGGCGCGCGCCCTCTCTCTGCTGCACGAAGTCAGCCGCGAGCTGGCCTCCCTCCTCGACCGCGAACAGCTCTTGAGCCGTGTGGCGCAACTCACCAAGCGGCTGGTGGACTACCACGGCTTCCACGTCATGCTCTGGAATCCGGCGACACAGCTCCTCGAGCACGCTTTTTCGCTCCGTTTCGACGAGCGCATCGCCATCAAGCGCGGCCTGCCGCTCGGCACCGGCATCACCGGCACGGCGGCGGCGCTGCGCCAGAGCTTGCGCGTTCCCAACGTGGACGTCGACCCACGCTACGTGCGTTGCGGCGACGCCGTGGAGGTCCGCTCGGAGCTCGTGGTGCCCCTGGTGTTCAAAGAAAGATTGCTGGGCGTGATTGACCTCGAAAGCACCGACTACAACGCTTTCACCGAACAGCATGAGCAGATGCTTTCCACGCTGGCCTCTTACGTCGCCATCGCGCTGGAAAACACCCGCCTGTACGAGAAGGTGAGCGAAGGCGAGCAGCGGCTGGAAAACGACTTGGAGACGGCGCGCGACATCCAGAAGGGCCTGCTGCCCGAGGCCGCTCCCCGCGTTCCCGGGCTCGACATCGGCTTTGGCTACGAACCGGCGCGGCAACTGGGCGGCGACATCTACGACTTTCTGCCCTACGGCGACGGCCGGCTGGCGGTGGTGGTGGGCGATGTGGCCGGAAAAGGGGCGGCGGCCGCGCTCTACGGCTCGCTGGCCATCGGCATGGTGCGCGGGCACGTGGTCGAGCATCCCTGCGAGCCCGCGGAGATGTTGGAGCAATTGAACCACAACCTGCGCCACCCGCGCTTGGGCAGCCGCTACGTGGCCATGGCCTACGCGCTGTATAACCCCGCCAGCAAAATCCTGACCTTGGGCAACGCTGGCTTTCCCCGGCCGTGGCTGGTGCGCGGCGGCCGCGCCGAGCCCGTGTCGGTGGAGGGCGTGCCGCTGGGGCTGTTGGGGGACACCAGCTACGAGCAAAAGAGCCTGGCGCTCCTGCCCGGCGATCTGGTGGTCTTCTGCTCGGACGGCATCCATGAGTGCATGGACAAGCAACTAGAAGAATTCGGCGCCGGTCGGGTCGAAGCTTTGCTCACCGAGTTGGCGTCGTCCCCGGCTGTGCAGGTGGCTCACGGCATCCTGCGGGCCACCGACCGTTACGCCGCTGACAACGGCGGTCCCCGCGACGACCGCACCGTCGTCGTGCTCAAAGTTCTCCGCGAATAGTTCCCCGCCTCGCGGTTCCCTTCAGAAAGAAACCCGCTGCCCGCCTTCGGCTGGCCTGCTACTCTAGGCGCGCCAGGGCGGGGTGCAATGACCGAGACGAACCGGCCGGGACTGGTGCGGGTGATGGGTCGGTGGGACCTGACCGCGCTGGTCGTCAACTCCGTCATCGGCAGCGGGATTTTCGGGCTGCCGGCCCTGCTCATCCTGCACGTCGGCTACTGGAGCCCGCTGGCGTATCTGGTGGCCGGCGCCGGCATAGCCATCATCGCTTTGTGCTTTGCGGAGCTGGCTTCGCAGTTCGACGCCGCCGGCGGTCCCTATCTGTACGCCCGGGAAGCCTTCGGGGCGTTTGCCGGGCTGCAAATCGGTTGGATTAGCTGGCTGGTGCGGATCGCCTCGGCCGCCGCCAACGCCAATCTTTTCGTGCTCTATCTGGCGGAGTTCTGGGATGGCGCAGGAGAGACCTGGGGCCGCGTGGCCGTGCTAACAGTCATCTTCGCTCTGCTGGCCGGTGTGAACTATCGCGGAGTGCGCCAGGGCGCCAACGTCAGCAATTTTTTCGCGGTGGCAAAAATCCTTCCGCTGGCCGTTTTCGGTCTGGCGGGACTGTTCTTCTTGCGGCCGGAGCAGTTTGGCTCGGCCGGCACGGGCGGGAGCGGTGACTGGGGCCAGGCCTTGCTGCTGCTGGTGTTTGCTTACGGCGGCTTCGAGGCGGCGCTGATTCCCGCGAGCGAGGTTCGGGAGCCGAAACGCAACTATCCTTTCGCCCTGCTGGCGGCCTTCAGCTTGGTGGTCCTGCTGTACATGCTGATTCAAATCGTGGTGGTAGGCACGCTGCCGGCGGGCGTAGCTACGGAACGGCCGCTGGCGACCGCCGCCAGCCAGTTTCTGGGCGGCGGGGGCGTGGTGCTGATCACGCTGGGGGCGCTGGTCTCCGTCTCCGGCTTGCTCAGCAGCACAATGTTGAACTCGCCGCGGCTGACCTACGCGCTCGCCGAGCAAGGGGACTTTCCCCGCTTTTTCGCGGCCGTGCACCAGCGCTTTCAGACGCCGCATGTCTCCATCTTGATCTACGCCGGCCTCTCGTGCGGCTTGGCGGTTTACGGGAGCTTCGCCTGGAACGTCAGCCTCTCGGCGGTGGCGCGGCTCCTGCTGTACGGATCGGGCTGCGCTGCTGTGCTGGTTTTCCGCCGGCGCGCGGCCGCCCCCGCCGCTTTTCGCGTGCCGGCAGCGCCGCTCCTCCCTCTGCTCGGCATCGGTTTCTGCCTGGTGCTGTTGGTGCGGATGAACCGCACGGAGTTCTTCATCCTGGGAGTGACGGCGCTGCTGGCCGCCGCCACCTGGCTGTGGCGCCGCGACCGCGGCCGCCCCGAAAGGTAGCGCAGGTTGGGCGTAGTGCAGCCCTACCTGCGGTTTTTGTTTTCTTCGATTGAACAGCCGCAGGTAGCTCGGTCGTGACACGCCCTCGCAACCTGCGCTACCACTCGAGGCGCGCCGGGAGGACGCGGGCCGCGGCCTAGTGCCGTTCCAACTATTTCGAGCTAACTTGCGTATGGAATGAAGTCAACTAAAGCAGTTTGGTTAGACTATTTCTCAAGGAAACAAGTTGGAACGGCACTAGGGCTCCGCGCCCCAGCGCAGCTTGCGGCGCAGAACGTCGAAATAATTCCGGCGCGGCGAAACAATCAGCTCGACCACGCGCGCCGACCGCCGCACGCGCAGCCGGTCGCCTTCCTGCACTTCTTCGCTCACCTGCCCGTCCACGGTCACGTGCACGGTTTCATCGCGATGGCGCAGGCTTACTTCCACGGTGGAATCTCCCGGAATAATCAGCGGCCGGTTGGTTAGCATGTGCGGCGCGATGGGCGTGACCACCATGGCGTCGACGCTGGGCAGCACGATGGGCCCGCCGGCGGCCAGCGAGTAGGCGGTCGAGCCGGTGGGGCTGGCCACAATCAGCCCGTCGGCCCGGATGTGCGAGACAAACACGCCGTCAATCGAAACGTCCAAATCCACGATGCGGGCGATGGCGGCCTTGTGCAGCACCACGTCGTTGAGGGCCTGGTGGACGGCGACGCGCCGCCCGTTGCGCTCCACCTCCGCCTCCAGCATCACGCGCCGGTCGAGCCGGTGCCTGTCCGCCAGAACGTCTTCCAGCAACTGGTAGACTTCCTTCACCGTGGTTTCGGTGAGAAAGCCCAGGTGGCCCAGGTTGACGCCGAGGATGGGGACCGGGTGCTTTTCGACCAGGCGCACCGTGGCCAGCAGCGTGCCGTCGCCTCCCAGCACGATCAGCAAGTCGACGTTGGGCGGGATTTGATCACGTTTGACGCCATCGTTTCGGTCGAGGCAGCCCGCCGTTTCCTCGTCATAGACCCCGCGCAGGTTGTGCTGGGCCAGCCAGTCAAGCAGTTGCGGAGCAACGGCGCAGATGTCTTCCTTCTTGGGCTTGGAGATGATTCCGACCGCCTTGAGTTTCATCGGGAGCGATTCTACACGAGCCGGCCGCCGAGGAAAAACTCGCGGTTGCCTTCGGCGCCCGGCAGGCGCGATTCATGCACCGCGAGGTTCGCCAGGCCCAGCCGGGCGGCGGCGCGGGTGATCTTGTCCACCGCCTGCCGCTGGAGCGCCGGGTCGCGCACGATGCCGCCCTTGCCCACCTGGCCGCGGCTCAGCTCGAACTGCGGTTTGACCAGCAGGACGAAGACGGCGCCGGGTCGGGCGCAGGCGCAGGCCGCCGGCAGGATTTTCTCCAGCGAGATGAAGGCCACGTCCATCGTCACCAGGTCTGCGGGCTCGCCGATGTCTTCAGGTTTCAGGTAGCGGGCATTCATTCCTTCGAGAACCACCACGCGCTTGTCCTGGCGGAGTTTCCAGTCGAGCTGTCCTTTGCCGACGTCCACGGCATAAACGCGGCGGGCGCCGTGCTGGAGGAGGCAATCGGTGAAGCCGCCAGTCGAGCTGCCGATATCGAGGCAGGTTTTTCCGTTGACGTCCAGCCCAAAATCTCGGAGAGCGCCTTCGAGCTTGAGCCCGCCGCGGCTGGCGTAGCGCGGCGCCTCACCGACAAGTTCCAAGCGAGCCTTCGGGGCGACCAGCCCGCCGGCCTTCTCCGCGGGGCGGCCGTCCACCTGAATCTGCCCGGCGAGAATCAAGGCCTGGGCTTTCTGCCGCGTCGGGGCCAGGCCGCGCTCCACCACCAGTTTGTCCAAACGCGTGCGAGGCATCCGGTGTTCGGCTAGTGCCGTTCCAACTGATTGAACCCAGCCCTGGCTACTTTCCATTTCCGTGTTGCGGTAATCATATGCGTTTTCTCATAGTTGCTGCCTGGCTTAGCTAGTTGGAACGGCACTAGAAGCTGCGGTGCAGGATGTAGCGGGCGATTTCTTTCAAGGGCTCGCCGCGGGGGCCGAAGGAATCGAGCTCGGCGCAGGCTTCTTCCACGTGCTCGGCGGCCAGCCGCTCGGATTCCTCCAGGCCATGCACGGAAGGATAGGTGGCTTTCTTGCGGCTGGCGTCTTTGTGGGCGGCCTTGCCAAGCCGCTCGCTGGAGCTGCGCACGTCGAGAATATCGTCGACGATTTGGAACGCCAGGCCGAGTTTTTCGCCGTAGCGGCTGAGGTGCTCGAAGGGACGGTCGCGCACGCCCACGTAGAGCGCGCCCGAGCGCACGGCGGCGCGAATCAGCGCCCCCGTTTTCGAGCGGTGGATGGATTCGAGCTGGCGGGGCGTAATCTTTTTCCCTTCGGCTTCGAGGTCGGCCACTTGCCCGGCGATCATGCCCTCGCGCGTGCCTGCCGCCGAGGCCAGCTCGCGGAGAATCTGCGTGCGCCGGTAGGGTTCCGGCCGCGGCATGCGGCCCAGGACTTCAAAGGCCAGCGTCAGCAGCGCGTCCCCGGCCAGGATGGCGATGGCTTCGCCGAACTTTTTGTGGCAGGTGGGGCGCCCGCGGCGCAGGTTGTCGTTGTCGAGCGCCGGCAGGTCGTCGTGGATGAGCGAGTAGGTGTGGATGAACTCGAGGGCGCAGGCCAGGTCTTCGACGCCGTCGGTGCGCTCGCTCAGAGCGTGGGCTGCCTCCACACACAAGATGGGCCGCAGGCGCTTGCCGGCGCCCAGCACCGAATAGCGCATGGCCGCGTGGAGGCTCTCCGGGTAGGAATCGGCCGGGGGCAGTAGGCGCTCGAGGTGCTTTTCGAGGCGGGTGCGGTGCTTTTCGAGACGGGCTTCGAGATTCATAGAGGGTCAGGGGGACGGTGTCCCGCACTGGCGGATCAGTCAGACTCGCTGGCCTCGTCTTCGGCAGCGCCTTCCTGCCCTTCCAGCGAAAACTTGCGCGCCACCAGCTTGCCGTCAGCCTTCTTGAGCAGGATTTCGACCTTGTTCTCCGCCTCTTCCAGTTGCTTCTGGCACTGCTGGGAGAGGTGGATGCCTTCTTCGAAGAGCTTGAGCGCGTCGTCGAGGGCCAGGTCGCCTGCTTCCAGCTTTTTGACGATTTGCTCCAGGCGATGCAGCGAGGTTTCAAAACTGGGCATGGAAAGTGCGCCCTCCGCTCCCGTTCAGCGACGATTGTAACCCAATCCGCCTCGTCGGCCAACCGTCTCCCGCCGTCTGTCATTCTGAGCGAAGCGAAGAATCTCAACCGACGGGATGGTGCAGCGCTGAGATTCTTCGGCCACGCGGGCCTCAGAATGACAAAGTGCGCATCTTAGTGCGGCAAGAGGTGCAGGGTGTGGCGCGCGGCGCGTTCCGCGGCGGCGTCGGTGAAGGGCGCGGGAAAGCTGCGCACGTCGAGCCAGGCCTGGAACTGGTCGCGGTAATGCGGGCTGGCCACGTGCCCGGACTCGCCGAGCGGAATGTTCATCAGCGTGCGATCCAAGTCGGCGAAGTCCACCACCAGCCGTTCCGACACCCCGGCGGCGCGATGGGTTTGCTTGACCGAATAAGGCCCGCCGGACTGCGGCTGGCCGCTCACGGAAAACCACCGCCGCAGCACAGGAACGCGCTCACCAAAGGGATGGGCAAAACGGACTCGCCACTGGTCGCCCCAGCGCAGTTCGGCGAGAGTGGCGGCGCTGTTGTCGCGTTTGGCCTGCTCGAGGGCGAGGTCGAGCGCCTTGAGCAGCAGGGCGTCGTAGCTCGGGTAGTCTTTCGTAAGCCAGCGCTCCGGTCGCTGAGTGAGCAGGTTTTCCACCGCCACGGGCGACATGAACCAGGAATAATTGCGGTAGTCGTCGCCCAGCAGCGGGCGCAGGAGTAGCTCCAGGAGGCGCGCGCGCGCCGTGTGCACGAGCAAGGGGGCCGCGAGCTCGGCCCGCATGGCGCCGTCCCATTGATTCAGCGCCGCGAGGGCATACGCCCGCTCCGGCGGGTGATTGCTAATCGCCGCGCCCGCCGCCACCAATTGCGCCGCCAGGAAACGGTCGGGCAGGGAAACGATGTCGCCCTGGATGCGCAAGAAATCCTCGGGGGTGAATTTCTTTTCTTCCTGGAGGAGTTGATAGATGCGGTCAATGCGCGCCGGGGAAATCCATTGGTCGGTGATGTAGTAGGGAAAGCCGTCGGGGATGGTGCGGTTGTTGGCCGTGGCGAGGATGCCCTCGGGTGGGTTCAAGGCGTGCGGCAGCGCCTCGAAGGGGATGTCTTCAATCCAGTCGAAGACGTTGGTATCGCCCGGGACCGGAATTTCGCCGTGACCGGTTCGCCGCACGGGAATTTGGCCGGCCATGTGGTAGCCGATGTTGCCCTCGGCGTCGGCGTAGATGACGTTCTGTGGCGGCCCGCGGAAGCCGGCGAGCACCCCGACAAATTCCTCCCAGTTCTTCGCTTGGTTCAAGGGCAGGAGCGAGAAAGCCACGCGCGCGGGATCGCGCGCCGTCCAGGCCAGCGCCAGCTTTTGCTGGCCGTCGTCGTGGACGATGGGCCCGTGGCGGGTTTCGAGCACTTCTAACTCGACGTTCTCGCCACCGCGCACGCTGATGTGCTCGCGCCGCCGCTGCACTTTCGTCCAGCCGGTGGGAGTCATATAGAGCGAGGCATCCTGCGGATCGAAGCGTTCCACAAAGAGGTCCTGCACATCGGCGTTGGAGTTGGTGTAGCCCCAGGCAATGCGCTGGTTGTGCCCGGCCACCACCCCGGCCAGGCCCGGGGCGCTGAATCCCATCACGTCCACTTCCGGCGATTGCAAATGGACCATGAACCAGATGGCGGGCACGCCGTGGCCCAGGTGCATATCGTTGGCGAGCATGGCGGCGCCCGAGGCGGTGTGCGAGCCGGCCGCCACCCAGTTGTTGCTGGCGGCGACGCTTCCGAGCGGCTCTTCTTCGGAGGGTGGCTCCAACGGATGCCGGCAACGATAGGCGACAAAGGTGCGCTCGCGCCGCGGCCGCTTGGGGCCCTCGGCGGGCTCGGCAATGGGATGATCGCGGTCGGAGCGCGTGGGGTAGAGGTCGGCGGCGCGCTCGGGGCCGACCTGCTGGCTGATTTGCGCACGGCTCAACTCGCGTCGCCAGGAGCTGGTCAGCAGCGTGAACAGGTTGAGCTCGACCGCGACCGTGTCCCCAATCGTCCAGGGTTCGGGGCGGTAGCGCAACAGGGCGAATTCAATCGGCAAGTCGGAGAAATAAGTCGAGCCCGAGTGGGATTCGATAAAGGCGTTCACGCCCTTGGCGTAGGCTTCGAGCTGGCGGCGCGTGTCGTTGTCCATCACCTCGGCGGTGCGGTCAGCGACCGACCCTAGGCCGAGCAGACGATTTTCTTTATCGATCGGCACGGCGGCGGCGCCAAAAATTTCTGCCAGCCGTCCGCGCGCCGTGCGCCGCAGCAGGTCCATTTGCCAGAGCCGTTCCTGAGCGTGCACGTAGCCCTGGGCGAAGAGCAAATCCTCTAGGTTCTGGGCGTAGATGTGGGGGACCGCGCGCTCATCGCGCAGGATGCGCACCGGGCGACGCAGCCCGGTGAGGTGGATGTCGCCGTCGTA
>CAYTXK010000003.1:11636-15134 GCA_964441645.1 uncultured Acidobacteriota bacterium | reverse complement strand
ACCAACGCGGCCAGCAATAGTACGGCGAGCAGCGCAAGGAAAAACTTCCGGCGGCGGGTCATTGGAGCCGAGCCCGCTCATCCTAGCCCAAGTGCGCCAAAAGGAACAACTACGCCCCCCCACCGGGCGGCGTTGTAACGGTCTTGTTGGTGTTATAAGCTCTTAATCGGCGGCGCGCTCGTGCGGCTCGGCCGCGGCGACAGGATCCTTCCGCCAGGTGGCCAGCAGCACGACTTTGTGGGTGTCGGGGGTTACCAGGACGTAGAAGATGCGGGAGCCATTCTCCAGCTCGTAGAAATTCTGCCGGTGCGGGTCGGCGTGGGCCAGGGCGCCCGCCGCCAGGAGCAGGCGCAGTTTTTCCACTGTTTCCTCGGGATAGTTACGGAGGTTGTCAATCGCCGGCTTGTCTTTCAGTTGGAGTACCATGGGGCCCTCGCTTTCTCCTTGCTTGCTTTTCACCCAGGAATACGACCCTGGCGGTGGGAATGTTCCCTCTCGTGCATTCAGTTAGACGAATCAGGCGCCAAAAAGTCACAGAGGGGGAAGAGATTTTTCGGGCCAATCGGCCGGGAGGAGTTGCCCGTAAGGCTGCCCCGAGCCCGGCTCAGCGGTGGTAGAATAGTGAGAACTCAGGGCCTATGCTCGCCATAAACCTGATCATCGTCTTGCTGCTGGTGGCCGCGAACGCCTTTTTTGTGGCGGCGGAGTTTTCGCTGGTGGCGGTGCGGCCGACGCGCATCCAGCAGTTGAAGGAAGCGGGGAGCAGCGGCGCCGCCGTCGTCGAATCGTTGCTCAAAGACCTTGACCGCATTCTCTCCGGGGTGCAGGTCGGCATCACCATCGCCAGCCTGCTGCTGGGGTGGTTTGGCGAGTTGACGCTGGCCCGGGTGTTTGAGCCGCTGCTGCGCGGGCTGGAAGTGCCTTGGGCGGCCGCGGTCGCCCACACCCTGGCGGTGACGGCGGCTTTGCTGGCCATCACCACCTTGCACGTGGTGCTGGGCGAGCTAGTGCCGAAGAGCATGGCCCTGCAGCGGGCCGAAAAGATTGCGCTGCTCATTGCCCGCCCCATGGCTGTCTTCATGCTGACCTTCGGCCCCCTCATCCGGCTTTTTGATAGCGCCAGCAACTGGCTGTTGCGCTCCATGGGCTTTCACGCTGGCGCTGCTCATGCGCTGGTGCGAACCGCGGAGGAGCTGCGTCTATTACTCGAGCAGGTGCGGGAGTACGGGGTGCTGGACCGCAAACAGGCCCGCATGCTGGAAGGCGCTCTGGAACTGGGCGAGCTGCAAGTCCGCCAGGTGATGGTGCCGCGGACGGCTATCGTGGGCTTGCCGGTCGGCGCCTCGCTCGAGCAAGCCGTGGCGGTGGTTCGCCAGCAACCCCGCAGCCGCTACCTGGTTTACGAAGGCGCCTCCGACCAGGTGGTGGGCGTGCTGCACCGCAAGGATCTGTTTCTGTGTCTGAGCGAACGTCTGGAGCGCGTGGAGCGCGGCGAGCTGCCGGCGCCCTTCGAGCTGCGCTCGCTGGTGCGGGAGGCGTTTTTCGTTCCCGAAAACAAGCCGTTGGCGGAGCTGCTGGAAGACTTCCGCCGCAAACGGCTCCACGTGGCGGTGGTGGTGGACGAATTCGGCAGCGTGCAGGGGATGGCAACGCTGACCGACGTGGTCGAGACCATCGTGGGCGAGGTGCGCGACGAGCACGAAGCCGTCCCCGCGCCCGCGCCACCGACCGAAGGAGAGTTGGTGCTCGACGGCCGCACCAGCCTGCTCGACCTCGAGCACCAGCACCGCATCGAGCTGCCCGCCGGGCCGGGTTTTGAAACCCTGGCCGGGTTTGTGCTTAACCGCCTGGGGTTCATTCCCCAGGGCGGGGAGTGCTTCCTACACGACGGCTTGCGCTTTACGGTGGTGGAGATGGACGGGCGTCGCGTGGCCCGGGTCAAGATCGAGCAGATCCAATCTCCCGTGACCTTCGGCGAGAGTCCGCCCAGCGGCTGACTGGCCGCGTCAGGCGAGTTCGATTTTGACTTCGCCGCCGCGGTTGATTCCGAGCAGACGGGCGGCCCCGCCACGGTTGGTAGCCAATTCGAGGTAGCCCGAGGAGCCCAGCAAGGCGACCAGCTCGTTGGCTCCGCCTTCGGCGTAGTTGGGCACGAGCTTGGTGATTTCCTTGCCGCCGGCGGTGATCTTGAAGGTCGGGGTGGGCTCGGCGAAGAGCACAGGGCAATCCTCGGCCGCCAGGTTGGTAATGACGTTGCCGAAGCGATCCACCTTCAGCACAATTCCTTTCCACGACTTTTCGTTGACGGCCTGCGCTTTGGGGATGGCGAGCTTGGTGTAGTCTTCGACGAGGTCGCCGAACTGGCGCGCCTCCACGCCCTTCGCCAGCCAGCCGGCCACCGCGGCAAAGATATCGCGGGCGTGAAAGGTGTTGCTGGGCGGCTGGCGGAAGTAATGCTCGCCGGTGATGTGCCAGACGCTCAGCTTTTCCTGCTGGGGATAGATGAGGCTGAAGACGCCGTTGTCGGGGCCGATGAAGTAGTGCAAGTCGCCGCTCACCAGCAAGGGCCGCCGCTGCGTGCCCACCCCGGGATCGACCACGACGACGTGGATGGTGCGCAGGGGGTAGTATTTATAGATCTGGGCGATGGTAAAGGCGGCGTCGAGAATGTCATAGGCCAGCACGTCGTGGCAGACATCGAGGATTTCCGCATCCGGGCAGACGCTCAAGATGACGCCCTTCATCGCCCCCACGTAGTAATCGGCGGTGCCGAAGTCGGTGGTCAGAGTGACGATGGGTCGCGGCATCGACTAGGCTCTCGAGAACGCCCCGGAAGAAAACCCGCAGCGAAACTACGCGAACTGCGGCGGGGTTGTCAAGCTGCTGGCGCAACCGTTCCTGGGCTTCGCGAATCCGCGGACAAGGCTAGGGCTGGTAGTGGCGGAGGCCGCGGACGACCTTCCCCTCGGGAAGTTTACGGAGGAGATACACAAAGCGGCGCGGGGGCGCGCCTTCTTCTTGTTGGACGACCTCGTAGAGTTCGTCCTGGTAGGAAACGGTGATGAGCTGGTCCCAGTCTTTGGGGCGGGAGCTGGAAACGCGCAGGTCGAAGTCTTTGGCCTCGCCGGGCTCGACTAAGTCCGGCACCAGTGGCCCCAGCGCTGCTTGGGCGCGTTTGCGTTCCACGGAAGTGTGAATCCAGGCCACGAGCGCGAACGGGAGCGTGGCCAGCGCCTCGCCACTGGTGAGTCCGACCAGCATCCGCACCGTGCCTTCGAGAATGAAATAAATCAGCAGCAGCGAGGTCGGGTGCAGGGCATATTCCAACCAGGCCAGCGGCCCGATCCAGGCTTCCGGCAAATAGCTGATGAATCCTCCAATCAACAAGAGCAGGGGGACCGCCGCCTGAAGGAGCCCAGAGAACGCCGCGGCACGGCCCAGCTCGACGCTTTCTTCGTGGCGCCATCGGCGCCGGTAGCGCGCCGGCAGGAAAGAAAG
>CAYTXK010000003.1:0-11626 GCA_964441645.1 uncultured Acidobacteriota bacterium | reverse complement strand
CATACTGGCGAGAAAGCCAAGCATCTTCAGTCTCGAGTTTCGTTCTTTTCGGAGGAGCTCACGAGGGCAGCGCGCGCCCCACCATGCGCAGCCAGCGCGCGCAACAATAGAACGCGAAGGCGAGCCCGCCCCAGAGCAGGAACTGGTCGAGCCCCGCCAGCCAGCGCACATAGTGGTTGTCCACCAGGCTTTCGTAGGCGAGATAGAGCGTGACCGGCAGATGGAGAAGAATCAGTGCTGCCGCTAGCCGCAAAGAGTCGGGCAGCCAGCCGGTCTCTCCGCGCAGCGCCCGCCCGAGAAAGAACAGCCCGGGGGCGGTAAAGCCGAGGAAGCTCCAGAAGGCGAGCATCAGAGTATGTTCGCCGAGATAGGCTTCGACCAGTAGGGCGTGTTTGTGCACTTCGTCCGTCACCGTGCGGTATTGCAGCGCCGCGTAAGAAGCCACCAGCCCCGTGCGCACCGCCAGCACCGCCAGCGACACCAAGGCCGCGGTCAGCAACAGGCTGGCGAGGGTTGCTGCGGTGGGATGCAGGCGGGCGGCGCGGGCCGCTACCGCCAGCAGCACGAACCATCCCGCCAGCGCCAGCACAAATAACACCAGCCCGGCGAGCACCCCGAAGCCGATGTATTGCCCGCGTTGGAGCAACAACTGGTCCCAGTCGCGCACCAATCGGTAGGGATTCTGTCCCAGGACAAAATACACGGCGCTCGAGGTCAGGGCCACGAGGAAGCCGCAGAGCAGATAGCCTGCCGCGGCCGCGTTCATCACCGTGCGCCGTCGGTCAAACACCGTCGCTTCTCATCGCCACGCGTTCCGAGCCTCGGATGGGTTGGGGGTGCGAAAGTGCCTTCCTGCTTACCAGAGGCGGTCGCCCAAGTCAAAGCGCGTTCGATGTGGGCCGCACCGCCGGGCATTGTGCCGCTGGGCCTTCCGCGCTAAGCTCCCGCGTCCAACGCGGGGCAGAAGGAGGAACTCGATGCCGCATGTGCAAGTGACCTGGGTGGAAGGGCGCACGCCGGAGCAGAAGCGGCGGCTGGCGGAGCGCATCACAGCGGTGCTGGTCGAAGAAGGCCGCGCGCGGCGGGAAAACGTTCACGTTACTTTTGTTGATGTTCCCGCCACCGACTACGCCGAAGCGGGCATCACCGTGGCCGACCAAAAACGCTCGCCCTGAACGCTCCCCCCGCCTTCGGCGGAGCGCTTGCCTGCGGCAAGCAGGCTTCGTGTTATCTTCTCGTGTGATGGGGAAGAACTCGCTCAGGCCGGCCCTGTTGGTGGCAGCGGCCCTGTGCCTCGCGGCTACCCCGGCCGCGCCGCAGCGCCAGGAGCCGGGTCTCCCGTTCGACGATATTGTGAAGCATTTCGCGGAGAAGGAGCAGGACTACGCCCGCGCCCACGCCCTGTACCGCTACCAGATGAGCGTCCAGCTCGAGGAGTTGGGCGAAGAGAGCGCCGTCCTGGGCGAATTCGAGCAGACGTCGGAGGTGGATTTCGACGAGCGCGGCCAGCGTCGCGCGCGGGCGCGCGAGAACCCGCGCACCGACCTGCTCTACATGAGCGTGCACCGCGTTGACCTTCAGGACTTGGATTTTATTCCCCTGTTCATCCTGGCTCCGTCGGAGATTTCCGACTACGACATTCGCTATGTGACCAAGGAGCGACTCGACGAGGTAGACACCTACGTCTTCCGGCTCACCCCGCGGGGCGTGGTTCGCTACCCCGACCGGCGCTTCGAGGGCGTCGTTTGGGTGGATGCCGAAAGACTCGACATCGTGCGCGCTCTGGGCCGCAGCCTGCCTGCCCAAACCGGAGGTGTCTTCGGCGGTTACTTCCAGCGCATGGAGATTTTCCGCGAGCCGGTGGAGGGCTCCATGTTTCCCACCTTCATTCGCGCCGAGGACACACTCGCCGCCCGTGAACAAACCGTTCGCCTGCGGCTGACGGTTCGCTTCACCAAGCACGAGCGGGTCGCGCCGCCGCCCAGCCCTGCCCAGTAAGCGTATGCGTTGCGGCGGCGGACTCGGGGCGAGCTTCGCATTTTTCGCTTTTGTTTCCGCCGCCTTAGCGGCGTCGAAGGTTTTTCCTCTCCCTCAGTCGGAGGCGCCCGCGCCGGGGAGCCGCTGGGTCCTGGGCGAGTCAACCACGCTGGCGGGTGTGGGGCGGGCGCAAGCCGCGGCTGTGCACGGGGGCAAGGTTTATGTGTTGGGCGATGCCGACACCGGGGTTATCGTCGAGTTCGACTTTGACCTCCAGCCCACCGGCCGCCGCATCGCTTTGACGCGTAACAGGCGCGACCTCCTCTCGCATCCCACGGGGTTGGCCTTTCATCCGCGCTTTGGCGTGTGGGTCGGAGATTCGCCCGCCGGTCTTTTCGGGCGCCGCGCGACGCTCTATCAAATTGACTGGGAGCGCGCGCTCGCCGAGAGGACGCTCGACCACGCTGTGCGCGCCGTGGTGAACGACGACGCGGCCCGCGCCGGTTCGCGCCCGGTTTTTGTTCGCAGGGGGAGTCGCTGGCTTCTGGCCACGGCCGACTACGCGCGGCGCGGCAAGGTGCGTCTCTATGATCCCGAGAAGCTTGCGGCCGCGGGCCGCTCGGCCGCCGACGGCGTTGTCGTCGGAGCCTTTGCACTCGAAGGTTACACGCAATCGCTGGTGTGGGAGGACGAAACCGGCTGGCTCTATGTCGTTCAGAACCCGCGGCGCGGGCGCGGCTGGCGCGTCCTAGTGGTAGATCTGGAGAAGGCGCTGGTGGCGGGCCGCGCCGACGCTCCCCCGGCGCTCATCGAACGGATGGAGTGGCCGCTGACCAGTGAGCTCGAAGGATTGGCGCTCTTGCCCGGCAAGCGGGTGGTCTTTCTGACCAGCGACAGAGAAAACAACGCGCGTAGCGGACGACGTTAGGAAAGAACAGGAAAGAACGGAGCTTCATGCAGGCGATGCCAGGCCGGGCCGGGACTAGTCGGCGGAGGCGGGGTCGCCCTGGTTGCGCAGAGCGGGCTTGAGGCGAACGAAGGAGGAAGCCGGCCGGGCGGGGAGCGACGGCATGAGGCGTTGCGGGTCGCGCCAGTTGTCGATGGTGGCCACCTGCTGCACGCAGGAAACTGTGCAGTAGGGGGCGCAGTGCTTCTTCGTCCAATACTCTCTCTCGCGCAACTCGGGGGTGTATTCCTCCAGGGGAATGGCGGGGTAGCCGCGCTGCTGCGAGCAGTAATGCACGAGGCCGTCTTCGCAGATGTAGAGGTAGCGCGAGCCGGCGCGGCAGCGCCACTCGTTGGCCTGCCCGCGGGCGATGTTTTCCTGGAACCAGTTGATGCGGGCAAAGGAGCGCTTGCGCAGCGCCTTGATCTGGCGGTAGATGCCCTGCTCGGCCTCGCCCAGCGGCCGCAACTGGCCGCTGCCGTCGTGGATGACGCCCACGGTGCTGGTGAAGCCGAGGGCCAGCGCCCGGTGGGCGATGACCAGCGCGTCGGGGGGGTTGCGCACGCCGGCGCCGACCACGGAGTTGATGTTGACGTGGAAGTCGGCGTGCTCGGCCAGGAAGACCAATTTCTGATCGAGCACCTTGAGGCTCTTGAGCGAGATGTCGTCGGGAACGACGTTGTCGACGCTGATTTGCAGGTACTCGAGTCCGGCGCGGTTCAATTGCTCGATGCGCTCGGCGGTGAGCAGGTAGCCGTTGGTGATCATGCCGGCGAGCATGCCGTGGCGGCGGATATGGCGTATGACGCTGTCTAACTCGGGATGCAGCAGGGGCTCGCCGCCGCTGATGGTGATGATGGAAGTCCCCATGGCCGCCAGCAGGTCGAGCCGCTGCTTCAGGACCTCGGCGGGCACGGGCGCGGAATGGTCGTCCCATTCGTTGCAGTAGGCGCAGGAAAGATTGCAGCGACGGACGGGGATGATGTGGGCCAGCAGCGGATGCCGCCGGGAGAGCAGCCCTTTGGCCACCATCCGCCAGGAACGGTAGGAGCGGTGGGCGGCCAGCAGCCGGCGTCGCAGGGCGCGTAGAGTTACCATAGGGTGTTCCGCTTTCGCCTCTTGCTAGAAATATCCTGCCCGGCGAGTGTAGTCATCGTGAGGGCTGGCGGCAATGACTGCGCCGCCAAGTGCAGAACTCCGCCCTTGAATGTAGCGGAAATGGGGTCGAATGGCAAGGATTTCGGCGCGGCCCGACTTCACTGTTCTGGAGGGCTTGAATACTGAACTGACCGCCACCCGTTGACCTGTGTGCGGATGCGGCCTAGAATCCGCGTTCGTACATGGATCGCTGTCCATGATTGGCCAAACCATCTCCCACTATCGCATTTTGGAAAAGCTGGGCGGCGGCGGCATGGGTGTGGTCTACAAGGCCGAGGACATCACCCTCGGCCGCCGTGTGGCGCTGAAGTTTCTTCCCTCTGAGTTCGCCCAAGACCGCCAGGCGATCGAGCGCTTTCAGCGTGAAGCCCGCGCCGCCTCGGCCTTGAACCACCCTCACATTTGCACCATCCATGAGATAGGCGAGCACCAGGGCCAACCCTTTATTGTGATGGAGTTCCTCGAAGGCCAGACGGTCAAACAACGCATCGCTGGCCGGCCGCTCGAACTCGAAGAACTCCTTGAGTACGCTAGCCAGATGGCCGACGGCTTGGATGCCGCTCACGCCGAAGGCATCATCCACCGCGACATCAAGCCCGCCAACATCTTCATCACCAAGCGCGGCCACGCCAAAATCCTGGATTTCGGGTTGGCCAAACTCGCGCCCGAACGCCGACGCCTGGCCGAAGCCGGGGGTGTCTCCGCGGCTCCCACCCTCACCGCCGACGAGCACCTCACCAGCCCCGGGCACGCGGTGGGCACCATTGCCTATATGTCTCCCGAGCAAGCCCGCGGCGAAGAACTCGACCCCCGCTCCGACCTGTTCTCTTTCGGAGCCGTGGTCTACGAAATGACCACCGGCCGCCAGGCCTTCGCCGGCAACACCACTGCCGTGGTCTTCGACGCCATTCTCCACGGCGCCCCCCTAGCGCCGGTGCGCCTGAATCCCACCATTCCCGCCGAGCTCGAGCGCATCATCAATAAAGCCCTGGAGAAGGACCGTAAACTGCGCTATCAAAGCGCCGCTGACCTGCGCAGTGACCTGGCGCGCCTGAAACGCGATACCGACTCCTCCCGCTCGTCCGTCGTCAGCGCCGCCATGCCCGCTGCGGCCGTCCCCGCCCCTGCGCCGCAAGCCGACCACAGCTCCGACACCGCCATCGCCGTCAGCCTGGCCAAGCGGCACAAGAAAGGACTCTCCCTCACTTTGGGCCTGGTGGCAGTGGTGCTGGCCGCCAGCTATGGCGCTTACCGCCTGCTCCTTCCGGCCGGCGGCGACACTATTGACTCACTGGCGGTGTTGCCGCTCGTCAACGCGACGAACGACCCGAACACCGAATACCTGAGTGACGGCCTCACGGAAAGTCTCATCAACAGCCTCTCGCAACTGCCCCGCCTGCGGGTGATGTCGCGCAGCTCCGTCTTCCGCTACAAGGGCAAGGACGTCGACCCGCAGGCGGCCGCCAAAGAGCTGGGCGTGCGCGCCGTGCTCACCGGCCGGCTGGTGCAACGCGGCGACTCGCTCTCCGTCAGCGTCGAGCTGGTCGACGCCCGCGATAACTCTCACCTCTGGGGCGAGCAATACACCCGCACGCTGGCAGACCTGGTCAGCTTGCAGGACGAAATCTCGCGCGCCATTACTGAGAAGCTGCGCCTCCGGCTGAGCGGAGAGGACGAGAAGCGCTTGGCCAAGCACTCCACCGAGAATACCGAAGCCTATCAGTTCTATCTGAAGGGCCGCTACCACTGGAACCGACGCACGGGCCCCGACATTCGCAAAAGCGTCGAATACTTCCAGCAGGCCATCGATGAAGATCCCACCTACGCATTGGCGTACAGTGGCCTGGCTGATAGCTATGGATTACTCCCGGGCTATGCCGGTGTTCCCTCAAAAGAGGCCTTTCCGCAGGCGAAGGCAGCGGCCGCGAAGGCGCTGCAGATTGATGAAACGCTTGCTGAAGCTCACACCTCCCTTGCCTATGTTCTGGAGGCTTACGAATGGGACTGGGCGGGGGCCGAACGAGAGTTCAAAAAGGCCATCGAATTGAAGCCGAACTATGAGACGGCTCACCATTGGTATGCCATCTTCCTGGCCAACCAAGGCAGGCCTCAGGAGGCGATGGCAGAGATTCAACGCGCGCGCGAGCTGGACCCGCTTTCTTTGAAAATCAACAATAATGTCGGGTGGATTCTTTACCTTGACCGGCAGTACGATCGCGCCATCGAGCAGCTCCAGAAAACCCTGGAGATGGATCCGAACTTCGTTTCCGCCCGCTTCGACTTGGCGCGTGCCTATTTCCAGAAAAAGATGTACAAAGAATCCTTGCAGGAATGGCGACGGGCCCATGAGATTGCGGGCAACAGCCAGCAAGTAGAGAGGTGGACAGAGATTGCTCAGGCCTACCAGCGCGTCGGCCTTCGGGGATGGTTCCAAAAAGCTCTGGAGCAGAATGAAGAACGTTTGAAACACGGCTACGTCTCTCCCTACGTAATGGCTACGGTCTACGGGCAACTTGGGGACAAGGACCGTGCCTTTGAGTGGCTGAAGAAAGCACACGAAGAGCGTGACTATTATCTAAGCTGGATCAAAGTAGATCCTGAAGTGGACCCCCTCCGCTCCGACCCACGCTTCCAAGAGTTGCTGCGCCGCATGAATTTCCCGCCGTAACTCCGCTCACGCCAAACCTTGTCATTTCGGCGCTCCGAAAGGGAAGGACTAGTGCCGTTCCAACTAGTTTCAACTAGATGGGCGCACTTTGCAGGCAGCAGGTGTTGTGCTGGGCTTCGCCTTGGCTTGGGCGCAAAAAGTTGGAACGGCACGAGGGGGACGGCTGCCGCCCGCGGCTCAGGCTCCGGGCTTGACGCGCTTGGTGCCGCGCGGGGCGCTAAGGTTGAGCTTGGAGCGCGGGATTTCGGTGTTCACTTTGACGTTGCTGTAGCGGGTCAGCATGTAGTCTCCGCCCACCTCGAAGAACTTCTGCTGCACGGGCACCCAGGAGGCCAGATCGATCCAGAGCTGAATCTTGTGGATTTGGTTGCGGATGCGCTCGTCTTTGGGGGTGAGCTCGAGGTGCAGAACAGGATTGGGGTTTCCCTCCAGCGTGGTCTCGCCCAGCACGGTGATCAGATAGCGGTCCTTCAAGTCGTTGCCCTTGGTGCCGAAGCCCAGCAGCAGGAACTGCTCGATGAGGGCGCGGTGCTTTTCCAAGTCGTACTCCTGAATCTGGCTCATCTTGGGGTAGTAGATGAGGGCCTTCTTGCCGGTGAACAGCACCTCTTTGGGCTCGGGGTTCAGCATCTCGATCAGCACGCGGCCGTTGCGGGTGTAGAAGAGCCGGCCGGTTTCCGTGGAGGTGTCGTTCACCACTACGGTGACTTTGGTGTACTGGAGAGAGGCGGTGAGAGTTTGGAAGCGGTCGCTGGCCTCGTTGAGGCGGTCGACCAGCATGTCCTCGGTCCACTTGGTCCGCTGGGCCGCCAGGCCTGCGGCCAGCCCGAGGCAGAGAGAGAGCACGCCCACGGTAGTGGCGGTTCGCACTACTTTTCCTCGTTCCTCGTTGGTTCTTGCGGGCGCTGCTTACTCGCGGACCCAAACATCATACCACGCCACTTCGTCCGCAGAGGCGCCAAAGGGTTCGATGCGGGTGATGGTAACCGGGTGGCCCAAATTGAGGTGAAAGACCTCTTCGGCCGCGCGCCGCGGGTCTTCGTGGTAGCTGGCCAGCAACTGGGCGCTCACGCGGTAGTGAACACCGTCGGCTTCTTTTCCCACCTGCCAGAGGTCGCCGCTCAGACGCGTGCCCCACACGGGCTGGTCATGGAAGTAACGCGCCGGCGTGGCCAGCACGAAGACCAGAATCAGCGCCACCATCACATCGTACTGCCAGGAGCCGCGCTCGTACTGCCACAGCAAGAATCCTTTGAGGGTGCGAGCCAGGCGGCGGAGGAAAGAGGGGCGCGCGGAGGCGTCGGGCTCGGTCATGCCATCCCGGCAACCGGCGTGGGCGCCGGCGGCAGAACCTGCCCGTCCCGCATGTAGACAATGCGCCCGGCGTAGGCGGCGGCTTCCGGGTTGTGGGTGATCATGATCAGCGTCTGGCCCAGCTCCTGGTGGAGCTCTTTCAGCATCTTGAGCACGACGCCGGAATTCTGCGAATCGAGGTTGCCGGTGGGTTCATCGGCCAGCACCAGCTTGGGCTCGCTGACGACGGCGCGCGCGATGGCCACCCGCTGCTGTTCGCCCCCCGAGAGCTCGCTCGGCCGGTGGTGCAGCCGCTCTTTCAAGCCCAGGAGTTCGACCGTCACCTCGAAGCGGTGCGGGTCGAAGCCGTCGCCTTGAATTTGCTGGGCGATGGCGATGTTGCCGTAGGCGGTGAGCGTGGGCAGAAGATTGAAGCGCTGGAAGACGAAGCCGATTTTGCGGCGGCGCAGCAGGGTGCGCTCGCCGTCGCTCATCTCGCCCAAATCGTTGCCGTCCACCAGCACCCGACCGGAGGTGGGCGGCGTCAGCCCGCCCAACACGTAGAGCAGCGTGGATTTTCCGCAGCCCGACGGGCCCATGATGGCTACAAACTCGCCTTCCAGCACCTCCAGGTTGACGCCCCGCAGGGCCGGCACTTCCACCCGGCCGGTGCGGTAAATCTTCCAGAGATTTTCGCTCTTAACGACTGGTTCCATGGCTTACGCCATCCGCTCGTTGGGCTGCGGTTCGGGGGCGTCTCAGAACGCGCCCGCCCCAAGCTCCCTCCATTTTACACCTGAGACAAAATCCCTGACCAGCCTCTCTTGTGTCGCGGCGCCTCCCGGCGCGAATTTTCTTGTTCCGGCGAGGCCGCTCCGCTATTCTTGCGCCGTTTTCGGGGCTGGCGATTTTCCGGAGAGGGGCGGTTGCCAATTCCATCTGCTTCGCTTTCGGCGCGGAGAGTTTTTCTCTGCCTTTCCTCCGGGCTGGCTTTGCTGGCCGTGCTGGTGGGCGCCGCTCCGCGCGGCGAACCCGTGCCTCCCTCCGCGCCGCTGCTGGACCCGGCGACTCCCCTCTCGGAGCGCATCGTCGCCTATCAGATTGACGCGCGGCTCGGGGTCAACGAGAAGACCCTTACCGCCACGGAGGTCCTGACTTACCAGAATCGCACCGGACAGCTGCTCGACGTCTTTCCCTTTCACCTCTACCTCAACGCCTTCCAGCCCGAGTCCACGTTCATCAGCGAGTCGCGCCGCGACAACCCCGGATTCGACTGGGAAGAGAAGCGCCGCGGCTCCATTGAGATTGATTCGCTCGAGGTCGTCGGCCTCGGCGACCTGACCAAGCAGATGGAATTCATCCAGCCGGACGACGGCAACCCCAAGGACCGCACCGTTTTCCAAGTGCGCCTGCCGCGGCCGGTGCCTGACGGGGCCGAGGTGCAGTTCAAGATTGCCTTCCGGGCGCGCTTGCCGAAGGTGCTGGCCCGCACCGGTTACAAGCGCGATTTCTTCATGGGGACGCAGTGGTTCCCCAAAGTCGGCGTGTGGTGGCGCGGGGCGTGGAATTGCCATCAGTTTCATCGCAACACCGAGTTTTTCGCCGATTTCGGCACCTACGACGTCCGCCTCACCCTGCCGCAGAACTACGTGGTAGGCGCGACCGGGGTTGAAACTGCTCGCGCTTCAAACCCCGACGGCACCATGACCGTCAGTTTTCACGCCGAAGACGTGCATGACTTCGCCTGGACCGCCTCGCCACACTTCCGCGTGGTGGAGGACTCTTTTACTGGCAGCCTTGGCCGGGTGCGAATCGTACTTCTGATGTCGCCCGGCCACGAGAACCAGGCGGCTCGTCACCTGCAAGCCCTCAAGGGCACCATGCAGCTCTTCGATAAATGGTTCGGCCCTTACCCTTACAGCCAGATTACGGTAGTGGACCCGCCCCACGGCGCGTTCGCCGCTGGCGGAATGGAATACCCGATGCTCATCACCGCCGGGACCGCCTGGTGGATGCCGGAAGGGCTGCGCTTCCCCGAAGGAGTGACCGAGCACGAATTCGGCCACCAGTACTGGTACGGGATGGTGGCCACGAATGAATTCGAGGACGCCTGGCTCGACGAAGGCATCAACCAATACGTCGAGGCCAAGGCGATGGCCGCCCTCTATGGGGAAGACCGCTCCATACTGGACCTCTGGGGCATGACCGCCGGGGATGCGGCGCTGAGCCGCTTGCAGTACCGCTTGCTGCCGGATACCGACCCCCTGGTGCGCGCGGCCTACGAGTTCATGACCGGCGGCGCCTACGGCACCGTCACCTACGCCAAGACGGCCACCGTGTTGCTGACTCTCGAGGGGCTGGTGGGCGAAGAGACGGTGCTGCGCGCCCTGCAGACCTACTTTATGCGTTACCGCTTCACTCATCCGACGGAAGAGGACTTTCTCGGCACGCTCGAGGAGGTCGCCGGCCAGGACCTGGGCTGGTTCTTCGACCAGGCGGTGCGCGGCACCGCCGTGCTCGACTACGAAGTGCGCCGCGCCCGCTCCGACCGCGTGGATTGGTTTCAGGAGAAGCCGCCGGCGGAGGAAGAAGGCAAGACGCTCTATCGCACCAGCGTGATCGTGCACCGCAAAGGGGACTTCCGCTTTCCTGTCGAGGTCGAGATCAAATTCGAGAACGGCGAGACGGTTCGCGAAAAATGGGACGGCCAGGACCGCTGGGTGCGCTTTACGTATACAAAGCCGGCCAAAGTGCGCTCGGTCGAGATTGACCCGGCTCACAAGGTCCGTCTCGATACCAACATTTTCAACAACAGCCTGATGCGCGAGCCGAATGGCGCCGCCCGGCGCAAGCTGGCGAACTATTGGCTCTTCGTAACCGAATTTTTGGCTCAGGTGCTGGCCTGGTTGGCTTGAGGGAGAGGAACGGCGGATGAGCAGAGGCGAAAGCAGCGCGTGCCTGGCCGGGGCGCGGCTCCTCTGGCAACGCCAGCGCGCGCTGTGGTGGATGTACGGGGTCAATCTGCTACTGGGGCTGCTGGCTACTCTTCCGGTTTCGTCCCGCGCCGGCCGCCTGCTCGATTCCAGTTTGGCGGCTGAGCGCTTGGTCAAAGGCTTCGACCTGATAACTTTCCTCGAGCTGTTGGCGCAGCCCGAGGTATCCATCGGAGCTCAGGTTCCGGGTTCGGTTTTTTCGGCGCTGTTGTTCTTGGCCTTTATGCTCTTTCTGACCGGCGGCGCCCTGGAGAGTTTTCGTCAGCCGCAAGGGCTGACCAGTGGCGAGCTTTTTCGCGCCGGGGCCGTGTTTTTCTGGCGTTTCGTGCGCCTGTGGTTATTTTTGCTGGTGGCGCTGGTGCCGGTGGCAATTCCTGCCACCATGGGCTGGCGCTGGACCGGACGATTGGCGAGCGACTCCCCGCAGCCCCTGTTGGGTTTTTATGTGTCAGTCGCCGTGGTCCTCGTGGCGCTGCTTGTGTCGATGGCGATTCGTCTCTGGTTCGACATGGCTCAGATTCGCGCCGTGGCCGAGAACGAGCGCGCTATGCGCCGCACGGTCTGGCGCGCCGGGAAATTTACCCTGGCTCA
>CAYTXK010000002.1:26785-33427 GCA_964441645.1 uncultured Acidobacteriota bacterium | reverse complement strand
CCCTTCGCGCCACGGCCGTCCAAAAGTGTCGGAAATGATGACTGCCAGCCGCGCACCAAAACCTTTCTCGAGCTGCGACCGAAGCCGCTCGGCCGACTCATCGGGATTGACCGGCAGCAGCGTCACCGACCCCTCGCCCACGTTCGAGGCATCGATGCCCGCGTTCGCGCAGACGAAGCCGTGGTGCGTCTCGGTGATCAGCACCGGCCCCACGTGCCGCACGATGCGCCGGCTCTCGCGCAAGATCACTTCCACCACGCGCGCGTCTTTGTCGTGGGCGGCCGCCCATTCGAGCGCTCGCGCCGACGGCTCGACCGAATCGAGCTGCACAATTCGCCCTTCGGCCTTGGAGACGATTTTTTGCGTGACGACGAAAATGTCGCCGCTGGCGACGCGCAGACCCGCGCCGGAAGCGGCTTGAACAATCAGGTGGCCTAGGTCGTCCCCGGGCGCAATCTCGGGCAGGCCGGGAACGCCGAGGATGCGCAGCTCAGGGACAGGCACAGCGGCTCCTAGCTAGGTTGCTGAAATACTCACGGCTGTCATTCCGAGCACTCGCTTGCCATGGGCGGCGAGGAACCTGCTTTTTCCGTCCTAGCAATCCCTTGCGGGGACGGATGCTCAGAGGCCCACCACACGAAAGCGCGCCGAGCGAATCTGGTAGCGGCGATTGAGACGAATGGCGAGCGCCGTCATCCGCTCGAGCGTCCCCGCGGCGCTCAATCCGCCCGCGTCCACGGGGCGCAGGCCGGGAATCTTCGCCAGAATTTCCATCACCCGCCCGCGCGCTTCCTGCGAGTCGCCGCAAACGAATTCGTCGCAGTCGAGAGGAACGTCCAGCTCGGCTAAGGTTTCGGCGGGGATGGTCTTGAACGCTGCCACCAGCGCCACGCCCTCGGGCAGCAGCTTCGCCAGGTGCTGGCTCCCCGAGCCTTCCGGTAAATCGCCCGGCCCGGGACTACTCTTCGACTTTATCGGCACAGTAACGTCAACCAAAATCATCTCGGGACGAAACGAATCACGATAGGTGTGCAGTGCTTCCGCCGCCTGCGCGAAAGGAACGGTCAGGAAGGCAATCTCCGCGCGCGCCAGCATCTCACGATTCTCCGCCGCTTCTATGAGCGCGCGGCCGAGTTTCTGATTGAGTTCATCAGCGCCGGCGCGGGCGCGCTCGAGCGAGCGCGACCCGAGGGTGACGGAAAATCCGGCCTGCGCCAGGCGCAGCGCAATACCTTTCCCCTCAATTCCGGTTCCGCCGAGGAATCCGATGGCAGGCGACGACACGCGCCGCATTATACCTGCCTGCCGCAGGCAGGGCAGCGCGAGATTTCACGCCGCCCGTGGCGCTGTCCGGCTATGTCCGTTACGATAGCCGCGAGACCTCCGGATGCCCACCAACCGCGACCTCGAAGCCGCCTGGAGCTACCACAACCGCACCAAGCACTCCTACGAAAGCGTCCGCACCTCGACCCACTTTCTCGACTGGGCCAACCAGCCCCGGCCGTTCAAGATCTACCCTACCCTCCAGCCTCTGCTGCTGCCGCGAGAGTTGCCGCAGACCGGCGTGGCCGCTCTCTCGGCCTTGGCGCGCGGGCAGGTCGCGCGCGAAGAAGCGGCGCCCGACCTCGAGCGCCTGGCGCACCTCCTCTATTTTTCCGCTGGCATCACCCGGCGCCGCGCTTTTCCCGGGGGCGAGATATTTTTCCGCGCCGCCGCCTGCACCGGCGCCCTCTACGAGATCGAGTTGTATGTGGTCTGCGCCGACCTGCTGGGCTTGGCCGCCGGCATCTATCACTTCAGCGTGGCCGATTTCGCCCTGCGCCCGCTGCGCGCCGGAGACTATCGCGGCCTGCTGGCGCAGGCCACGGGCGGCGAGCCTGCCATCGCGCACGCGCCGGCGGTTATCATTTGCACCGGCACCTACTGGCGCAACGCCTGGAAGTACCGCGAGCGCACCTACCGTCACTTCGGCTGGGACAACGGCACCCTTCTCGCCAACCTGCTGACCGCCTGCGCGGCCTGGGGCTTGCCGGCACGGGTGGTGGGCGGGTTTGTGGACGCAGAAGTTAACCGGCTGCTGGATGTCGACCCGCAACGCGAAGTGGCCTTCTCGCTGGTGCCGGTCGGCTACCGGGCGGCCTCCTCGCCCGAAGCGCCGAAAGAGATTTCCCCCCTCGGCCTCGAAACCGTTCCTTTGTCCGCCAAAGAGGTGGACTATCCCGCCATGCGCGCTCTGCACGACGCTTCCTCTTTGCCCTCCGCCGAGGAAGTAGCCCGCTGGCGCGGCTCTCGGCCGGCGAGCCCGAGTCGGGCGACCGAGCCCCCTGCGCCGCAGGGCGCAACCGCGCCGCTCGCTCCTCTTGAAGAAGCCGAGCAGCCGCGCGACCCCCTCGAACGCGTCATCCTGCGCCGCGGTTCCGCCCGGAAGTTTGCCCCCGAACCCATCAGCTTCGCTCAGCTTTCTACGCTGCTCGGCCTGGCCACCGACGGCCTCGAAGCCGATTTCCTCCAAGCGTTCGGAGCGCAATTGAACGATCTGTACTTGGTTGCCCACGCGGTCGAGGGCTTGGCCGCCGGCGCCTACTTTTTCAATCGCCAGCGCCGTCAACTCGAGTGCCTGAAGGAAGGCCAGTTTCGCCAGCAAGCCTACTCCCTGGGTCTCGAGCAAGAACTCCCCGCCGAGGCCAGCGTAGCGGTGTTCTTTTTGGCTGACTTGGGCAGCATTCTCGAGCGCTACGGCAACCGCGGCTATCGCGCCGTGCAACTCGAGGCCGGGATTCTGGGCGGAAAGCTTTATCTGGCGGCTTATGCCCTCGGCTTAGCGGCCACCGGGCTGACGTTCTACGACGATGACGTGGTCGAGTTCTTTTCGCCCCACGCCCGGGGCAAGAGCGCCATCTTCCTCACCGCCCTCGGCCGCCGCCCCCGCCGCTGAAATTACTCTTTCTTCTTAATCAAGACAGGAGAATTCGCTGCCCAGCCCCGCGCGCGGGATCTCAGCCGGTCAGCTTGGCGTATCAGGCTTTCGCTGCCGCTGCAGTCTGGGCGCGCATCTGGCCCATGAACTGCCGCATGGCGGCAACATGACCCGGGGTGCGGCTTTCCGTCCAGGCTTCGTAGCGCTGCGCGGCTTTTTCCAGGTGCGCGAGGAACTGCTTGTACACGAACCGCTCGCGAAACTGCGGGACGACCGGCTTGACAAGCTCCCACACCCCGAAAAACTCGCCGCTGGTCTCAAAGAACAGGTCTTCGTTCAGGAGGCCGTAGTTGAGGAGCGCGCAGGCTTGCTCCCAGTAGCCGAGCACCATGCCCGCGAACGCGCCGCCTTCCGTACCGGGCGCCGCGATGCGCATGGCATCGTCAAAACTGTCCACGATGTAGTTCTTGAAGAACCAATCGCGGGCCTGACGCAACCGGGCTTCGCGGCGCAAGTCGTAGACCTGCAGGTGGAGTTGCGCTTGTTCGTGCGTCGGTTTTGTTCCCATAGTTCCTTGTCTCCTTTTCTTCTTGTTGTTTTTGTAAAACCTGAGCTTGGGCTGGCTTTTCCTCTCGCTCTCGCGCCTCGGTGACCATGAACACCGACGCTCGGCCTCACGTATGTGATGCCGCAGGCCGGCTCGCTGGTGCATCACTTTTGTTCGCCAACTTTCGGTTACGCGACCCTAATCGCTCGCCACCGGCTGAATCCCTGCTAGCGCCTGGCGCCGGTAGGGGCCGACCAAATCCCGGTAGGCGCGCGGCAGGAAGACCACTCCCAGCAGCGCCCGCCCCAGCATAAACGCCAGGTGCGAGGCCAGGCTGTAAGCCAGAAGGTGCGACTCGGGCGCGTAGGCATTGAAAAAGAAAATCCACGCCGCCTGCGTGGTCCCCAGATGCGCAACCGTGATGGGAAGGGAAGCCAGCATGAAAATAATGGGCAGGAACGCCAGCAATTGCCCGAAGGGGATCTCCATCCCGAACGCCCGCACCGCCCAGTAGTGAAAGACCAGCGCGACCAAAAACATCGGGGCGCGCAGCAGGATGAATTGGACGTAGCGCTTGGGCGCCGCCTCGCGGAAGGTCCGCAGAATAGCCCACTCCCGCACCTTCCCCCGCCCGCGCCACTTCGGGAAAAACCGCCCTAACGGCCTCAGCAGCACCCGCCAGGGGGCGAAATCCCCCCGGACGTAAGCAAGAAATATGCCCCAAAACAGCACAAAACCCGCCGGAATCCACCACAATCCGCCCGGTATCTTCCCCGCCTCTGCCACCATCCCCCCCGTCGCCCAGAGCGCCAGGTGGGTGATTTCGACGAGCCAGAGGAAGATGACGGTGCTGGCCAGTTCGAAGAACGGCGCCCGCAATTGCCGCGTCAGGTAATAGGCCATGGCGGCGCGGGCGAGATGGGTGTTCATCAGCGAGACGACGTAACTGACGGCGCGTACGGGCAACAGGTCGCGGTAGCGCAAGGGGCCGTGGAACCAGCGCATCAGGTAAACCAGCACCAGAGTGTCCCAGCAGAAATAGAACAGGCTGTTGGGAATCATCAGCGCGAAAAAGCGCGCATAGTCGGCGCCGCGCACCGCCGCCAGGAAACGCTCAAAGGGGATGCGTTGGAAAATGAAATAGAAGATGGCAATGGTGAGCAGTGGGGGAAGGACTCGTTTCCACAAACCTCCGCCGGAGCGCGGCGGCTCGTTCAGCTCAGCGGCTTCTGGCACAAGAAAGTCCTTTTTTCAGCCGACTGAATCTTAGGTTTCAGTCCGTGGCAAGTCAACGCGCGCCCTAGCCGGAGCTTCCCGTTTTCTGCTAAGGTACCGGGGCCACCGGACAAGCCCGGCGGAACCCAGGGTCGAAACACCAAACGGTAAGGCGGTTGCATGTACCCGCGTCCCTTCCACTATCACCGGGCCGGTTCACTCGAGGAAGCTGTCCGTCTGCTGGCGGATTTGGGCGAAGAAGCGCGCCTGCTGGCCGGCGGCCAGAGCCTGATTCCCCTGATGAAGCTGCGCCTCGCCAGCCCGCAGCACCTTGTGGATTTGAATTTTGTTCCGGGCTTGTCCTACACGCGCGAAGACGATGAAGCGGTGCGCTTCGGCGCCCTGACCCGGCACGCGGAAATCGAAACCTCGGCCGCCGCCCAGCAGATTCCTTTGCTGCACGATTGTGCGGCGGGCATCGCCGACGTGCAGGTGCGCAACCGCGGAACGATTGGCGGCTCGCTGGCCGAGGCCGACCCCAGCGGCGATTGGGCGCCGGTGCTGCTGGCGCTTTCGACGGAAGTGGTGTCGGTGAGCCCGGCGGGCGAACGCGTCGTTCCCCTGACGCAATTCATCACCGACGCCTATACAACCGTGTTAACTCCGGCCGAGGTGGTGCGCGAGGTAGTAATCGAACGGCCGCGACCGCGGAGCGGCGGCGCTTATCTGGCGGTTAAGCGCAGCGCGCCGGTCTACGCCACCGCCAGCGCGGCGGTGCAGTTGACGCTGGAGGATGGAGACCTGTGCTCGGAGGCCGGCGTGGCGCTGGGGGCGGTGGGCCTGACTGCCATCAAGGCCACCGACGCCGAAGCCGCGCTGCGCGGCCAGCGGCTGACTGCCAAGACGATGGAAGGCGCAGCGGAAGCCGCCATGGCCATGGCCGACCCGCAGAGCGACCAGCGCGGTTCGGCGGCCTACAAGCGGAATCTGGTGCGGGTGCTGGTGAAGCGGGCGACCGAAATCGCCCTGCGGCGGGCGCGGGGAGAGACGGTGGAGGTCAGTCACATCTATGCCTGAAGGAATCCCGCGGGTCCCGATAACGGTCAGCGTGAACGGCAAGCCGTGCGCGCGGGAGGTGGAGCCGCGCCTGCTGCTGGTAGACCTGCTGCGCGACGAGTTGAACCTGACCGGTACGCACGTGGGCTGCGACACCAGCTACTGCGGAGCCTGCACCGTGCTCCTGAACGGGGCCAGCGTCAAGTCGTGCACGGTTTTCGCCGTGCAGGCCGACCACGGCGAAGTGCTGACGGTGGAGGGATTGGAACAGAACGGGCGCCTGCATCCGTTGCAGGAAGCCTTTGCCGAGAACCACGGCTTGCAGTGCGGCTATTGCACGCCGGGGATGATGCTCTCGGCTTATCAATTGCTGGCGAAGAATCCGCAGCCGACTGAAGGGGAAATTCGCAAAGCCATTGCCGGGAACTGTTGCCGCTGCACCGGCTACCAAAATATCTTCAAGGCCATTCAAGTGGCGGCGGGGACGCAGGCGAGACGATAGACGATGGCGATTGCCTTTGCAGGCGAGTTTCAAGTGCACCGGCCGGCCGCCGACGTCTTCGTCTTTCTTACCGAGCCGGAGCAGTTCGCGCCCTTGCTGCCGGACTTCCAGGGATTGAGCGTCGAAGACGAGAAGAATTTCACCGTCAAAGTGAAGGTGGGAATTTCGCACATTCGCGGCACGGCCAGCCTGAAACTTCGCCTGGCGACGGCGGAGCCGCCCCGGCGCGCGCTCTACGAAGGCAAGGGAAGCGTGGCCGGCGGCAGCGTGGACCTCAACGCCGGGTTCGAGCTGGAAGAGGACTCCGCCGGCTGGACGCGTGTGCGCTGGAAAGGGGAGGCGCACCTTTTCGGCCCGTTGCTCTCGGTGGCGGGCGGCTTGTTCAAGAAGAAGGCCAAGAAGAAT
>CAYTXK010000002.1:0-26775 GCA_964441645.1 uncultured Acidobacteriota bacterium | reverse complement strand
AAGAATGTGCAGAAGTTAATCAGCGGCTTGCAGAAGGCCCTGCTCTAGGAGCGCGCGCATGCCAGCGAAAAAAGGAAAGAAGGCGCCCTCCGCGAAAAAAGTGGCCCCGGAAAAGCCGCCGCGTCTGCCCGCCGCGGCCGAGGGGCGGTGGGTCGGCCAGCCCGTCCGGCGTAAGGAAGAGGCGCGGCTCATTCGCGGCCAGGGGAAATTTGTGGACGACTACCGGCTGCCGGGGATGCTCCACTTGTGCCTGGTGCGCTCGCCCTACGGCCACGCCCGCATTGAGAAAGTGGATGTGTCGCCGGCCGAAGCCGCCCCGGGCGTGGTCTGCACGCTGACCGGGGCGGAAATCGCGCGGCTGGTGAAGCCCTTCATCGAGATCGGCCCCGAACCCGGAGGGAAGATCGTTGACTACCCCATGGGGGTGGACAAGGCGCGCTACCAGGGCGAGCCGGTGGCCGCGGTGGTGGCGGACTCGCGCTTGGCGGCTGTGGACGCGGCCGAGCTGGTGCAGGTGGACTACGAGCGCCTGGCGGCCGTGGTGGACGCCGAGGACGCTCTTCGGGACAAGTCCATCCTTCACGAATCGGCCGGCACCAACGTGGTGTGGCACGGAGAGTTTGAGTACGGTGAGGTTGACAAAGCGTTTGCGGATGCCGCGCACGTGATAAACATCGGGCGGCTGCACTTCCATCGCTTCTCGAGCACGCCGCTGGAAACGAACGCCATCATCGCTCAATGGGATCCGGCGGACGACAGCATCAGCTTCTGGTGCAACAACTCCTTTCCCGCTTTTGCCATTCAGTTTCTGGCGCTGGCCCTGGGCGTGCGCATTGACCAGCTGCGCGTGCAGACCTACGACATCGGGGGCAGCTTCGGTATCAAGATCACCAACTATCCCTACATGGCGCTTTGCGCGCTGGCGTCGCGCAAAGCCGGCGGCCGCCCGGTGAAATGGGTGGAGACGCGCACCGAGCACATGACCGCCAGCGCCCACGGTAACGAGCGCACTTTCCTCGATACGCGCGTGGCGCTCGATGCCAACGGCGTCATCACCGCCCTGGAGTCGCGCCACATCGACGACTGCGGCGCCTACCCGCGCTACGAGCCCTTAGGCTGCATCATCTGGGCGCAAGTGCTCCCCGGCGCCTACCGCTTCCGCAACTTCCGGCTCGACTTTACGCAAGTTTGCACCAACAAATGTCCGGTGGGCCCGAACCGCGGCTATTCGCGCATGCAGCATCTCTGGTTTCTCGAACGCGTGGTGGATCTGTGCGGGCACGCGCTCGGCATCCCCACCGACGTGATGCGCCGCCGCAATTACATCCCCACCGAGGAGTTTCCCTACACCACTCCCAACGGCTGCGTGTACGACTCCGGCAACTACGCGCGCATGCTGGAGCTGGCGCAGGCTCGCGTCGACTGGGACGCCTGGAAAGAAAAACAGCGCGCGGCGCGCGCCGAAGGGCGCCTGCTGGGAATCGGCATCGGAACCACGCTCGACTCCGGGACCAACAACTTCGGGCAGTCGCGTATCATCAATCCTCACGCGCCCTTTTCCGGGCAATCGGAAGTGGCCATCGTCAAGCTGGACATGGACGGCAACCTGGTGGTCAGCCTCGGCTCCGTGCCGCAGGGACAAGGCCACGAGACTACCGCGGCGCAAGTCGTCGCCGATGTCCTCAACGTCTCCCCGGACATGGTCACCGTGCGGCCGGGGTTCGACACTGAGCGCAACGCTCACACCGGCCACTCCGGCACCTACGCCAGCCAGTTTGCTGTGACCGGACTCTCGGCCGTCCATGGCGCCGCGCAGAAGCTCAAAGCGGAAATAAAACGTCTGGCCGCCTTTACGCTCGAGGCCGGCGAGGAGGAGCTGGAGTTCGGCGTCGGCGCGCAAGGCGCCGAGGTGCGGGTCAAAGGAAGCGAAAAGTCCATCAACTATTGGGGCTTGGCGAATTTCGTAAACGTCAATAACGCCGTGCTGCCCGAAGACCTGGACGTCACCCTCAACTGCCGTTACGTCTACCGTCCGCCCTTCAAGCTGCCGGACCTCAAGCGCAAGTACGGCAACCTGACGCTCACCTACAGCGCCCAGCTTCACATTGCCGTGGTGGAAGTGGACCGAGAAACCTACCTGCCGAGGATTCTCGACTACGCCGTGGTGGACGACTGCGGGCGGGTCATCAACCCGCGGATCGTCGAAGGGCAGGTGCACGGCGCCACCGCGCATGGCATCGGAGCGGCGCTGCTCGAAAACTGCGCCTATGACGACGAAGGCAACATGCTGACCGCCACCTTCAGCGACTACGTGCCCATCACCGCCGTGAATATGCCCGTGCTGCGCTGCGACCACCTGCAAAGTCCTTCCCCCTTTACCTACCACGGGGCCAAGGGCATGGGCGAGGGCGGGGGAGCGCCCTTGCACGCGCTTTCGGCGGCTCTTCAGGACGCGCTCTACGCCAGCGGCGTCATCATCGATGACTCGCACAACAACGCCAGTGGTCTTTTCCACGCCCTGGAACGGGTGCGCGGGGGCCAGGCGGCTGATACAGTGCGCATCGAGCGGCGCGCGCGGGGCCAGTGAGAGAGCGCAAGGCAGGAATGGCCGAACGCGTTTGCATCATCGGTTGCGGGGCAATCGGGAGTCTGTACGCCGCTCACTTGGCGCGGGAGGCGGAGGTCTGGGCCTACGTCCGGCGGAAGGAGCACGCCGCGGCGCTCAATGAGCGAGGCTTGCGCGTGACCGGCCAGCGCGATTTCTCCGCGCGCCTCAGGGCCACCACCGAGGCGCGCGAGTTGCCGGAGTTTGACCTGGGCATGGTTTGCACGAAGTCGAATCAGACCGCGGAAGCTGTGGCGCCGGTCGCGCACCTCTTCCGGCGCGGTGCGGTGGTTTCGGCGCAGAACGGGCTGGGCAACGAAGAAATCATCGCCGAGCAGGTGAAAAGCTACGTGATTCGCGGAACGACTTTCATGAGTGGCTCGCGCCACAACGACACCCACGTGGAGATGGAGCTCGATGCGGCCACCTGGCTCGGGCCCTTCGAGCCTACGAAGACGCCAATGGCGCTGGTGCGCGAGGCGGCCGCGCTGCTCGTGGCCGCGGGCCTGAAAGCTGAGGCGCTCGAGGATGCGCGCCCGGCGCAGTGGTCGAAGCTCATCTTCAACGCTTCGGTCAACTCGGTGGCGGCTTTGACCGAGCTGCCGCACTGCCCGCTGTTTTCGCAAGAGGCCGCGTTCTCCGACTTGGGCCGGTTGCTGCACGACTTGATTGATGAAGGAAAGAGCGTGGCCGCGGCGCTGGGCATCAAGCTGCACGAGGACCCCTGGGAGATGAACCGCATCGGCGCCGAGACCAATCATCCGCCTTCGATGCTCTACGACATCCGGCGCCGCTTCCCGACCGAGGTGGATTTTCTTGGCGGCGCCATTGCGCGCGAAGCGGCGCGCGCCGGGCTGCCGGCGCCCCTGCATACGGCGTTATACCGCTTGATCAAAGGCAAGGAGGCCTCGTGGACCGGGAGCGCCCCGCCGGCTGCGAGGTAACGGATGGCCTATCCGGTTGACCGCGAGAAACTGGCGCGGGTGCGCGCGGCGCTCGACGAGCAAAAGCTTGATGCCGTGGTGGTACGCGCCCCTGACAACGTTGTCTACCTGACGAACTACTGGCCGATGAAGGGCTACGCCTGTGCCGTGTTTCCGCGCGAAGGCGAAACGACGCTCATGGTCGTCGAGCCGCAGCTCAAAGACGCCCAGCGCAACGGCTGGACGCGCGACATTCGCACCTTCAAAGGTTACGACGCGCGCGACCCGCGCCCGCCCACGGCGCGCTCGCTCGACCTCTGTCTCGAAGTGTTGAGAGAGCGAAAGTTGACCGGGCGCGTCGGCCTCGAGCTCTCGCAGAATTTTCAAATCTGCGACCGCATGGTGGGCGAGCCGACGGTTTACACGCAGGGCTATTTCGAGGCCTTCGGCGCCGTGGTCCGCGAAGTGGTGGACGCCGCGCCGCTGCTGGCGCAAGCGCGGATGCTGAAGACGCCGCAGGAAATCGAGCGCATGCGCCTGGCCAACGAACTGGCGGCCTTGGGAATGGAGCACGCCCGCCAGCACATTCGGCCGGGAATGAAAGAAAGTGAAGTGGGCGCGCTGATTGAAGGCCACGTGCACGGCGTCGGGGTGGGCTATCAAGGAAAAGTGGAAATGGCGCGAGCCTTCACGCTGGTGTGGTCGGGGCCGGGGATTGCGACTTTTACCGCCACCTCGAATCGCCCGGTGGTGGAGAACGAGCCAACGCTGGTCGAGCTCTGGGTGGTGGCCGACGGCTACTGGACCGACCTGACCAAGAATCTTTGTCCGGGAACACTCAGCAAGAAGTACGTCGAGCTGCTCGAGTTGCTGCTCAAGACTTTCAACGAGGCCGCGGGCTACGCTCGCGACGGCGCGAGCCTCCCCGGGCTCGATCGTCTCATCCGGCAGCGCATCGCCGAGGGCGGCTACCCCGGCCAGCCTTCGCATCCCGTGGCTCATGGTGTGGGTGCGCGCGCCCACGAGCCTCCCTACGCCCACCAGGCAGGTTCAGGCACGATACAAAAAGGAATGGTGCTGGCCATCGAGCCGGGAATCTATTGGGAGGGCGGCGGCGGCCTGCGCTTGGAAGATGATTTCTTGATTACCGCCAGCGGCAATGAAAAGCTCTGCTCTTACCCGGACGACTTCCGGCGCTAGCCGCTGAGGAGGTGGCGCCCTTGCTCGATGCCAAGCTGGCTGAAAAAATTCTTGCCCAGATAAACGAAGAGCGGCTGGTGTCGCTGGCCTCGGAACTTATCGACATCCCCAGCCCCACCGGCGAAGAGCTGGAAGTAGCTCGCCACCTGCGCCGCACCTTCGAAGCGATGGGTCTCGCCGTGACCTGGCAGGAAATCGAAGAGGGCCGCGCCAACGCCATCGGCCGCTGGGAAGGGCGCGGCAGCGGCAAGAGCCTGATGTTCAACGGCCACATGGACACCTCCAACAGCGGCCGCGAGCCTTTCCTCACTGGCCTCGGTTACAAGCCCAAGGCCGTCGTGAAAGAGGGAATGATTTACGGCTTGGGGATTTACAACATGAAGGGGGCGCTCGCCTGTTATGTGGAGGCGGTCCGGGCGCTCCAGGCCGCCGGGGTCAAGCTAGCGGGCGACGTTATTGTCGCCGCCGTCGTCGGCGAAATCGAGAAGTCGCAATGGGGCGAGTTCACCGGCAAAGAGTTCCGCGGCTATGGCGTGGGCAGCCATTATCTCGTCAACCACGGCATCCTGCCCGATATGTGCATTCTGGGCGAGCCGACCGACATGCAGCTCGTGCTGGCGCACTACGGCTCGCTCTGGGCGCGGATTTCCACGCGAGGGCATTACGTCCACACGGCTTTCAGCGCCGGCCGGCTGGGCGAGAACGCCATCCGGCGGATGCACAATGTGCTGATTGCGCTGCTGAACTGGATTCCCACCTGGGAGCAAAAGGCGACTTATGCCGGCAAGCCGGGTGTGGTCAACCTGGGTTCGATTCGCGCCGGGCATCCCTGGCGCGCCAGCCGCACGCCCGACCGCGCTGATCTTTTCCTCGATGTGCGTGTCCCGCCCACGCTCGCTTTGAGCGAGGCCCGCCGCGAGCTCGAACAGCTCGTGCAGCAAGTGCGAGGGCGCTACCCGGAGTACGGCATCGAGTTTGAGACCTACGTGTCCGTGCCGGGCTCGGAAATCCGCGAGGACCACGAGATGGTGAAGGCCATCGAGGCGAGCCACCGGCATGTCCGCGGAGAGCTGCCCAAACGCGATACGGTGCTGTGGTGCTCGGACGCCTCCGTTCTCACCCGCTACGGCATCCCCACGGTCAACTACGGCCCCTCGAGCGGCCCGCGCGATGCCGAAGGGGAAAAAGTGAAAATCCAAACTCTGATGGACATCGCCAAGATCTATGCGCTCACCGCCGCCGAGCTCTGTGGGGCTGCTTGAGCCGCGGCCCGCGCGTTCGCCGCTAGCGCCGTGTGGCTAGACTTCTGCTGTTCGCCGCCTTAGAGTAAGAACGGCGGGAAACAGTTCCACTCTTAGACTATGCGTCTGGTCACTTTCGAGGATTCTTCTCACCGCTGCCGCGCGGGCGCGCTCACTCCCTCGGGCGAGATTGTTGACCTGACGGCGGCCTATGCGTTGTATCTCCGCGACGTCAAGAAGGAAGCGGGTTTTCAGCTAATGGCAGAGACGCGCGTGCCGCCGGTGATGCGCAAACTCTTCGCCGGCGGTGACCGCAGCCTGGACGCGGCGCGCGCCGCCTTGGATTTCATCGTGCCGCAAGGCAACGGCCTCGTCGGGACGTCGGGCGAGCCGGTGGTGTTTCCCCGCGCGGAGGTCAAGCTGAAAGCCCCTATCCAGCCGCGCAAGTTTTTCCACACCGCCGGAAATTTTCGCGAGCACGATGTGGAAGCGCGCCAAGCCGGCTTCTCGCATCCCATCCTCCCCTGGATTGTTTTTTTTCAGAATGTGGACGCCATTATCGGCCCCGACGAGCCCGTCGTCTATCCCCGCCACCTCACCCAGGAGCTCGACTACGAGCTCGAGCTGGCCGTGGTGCTGAAGAAAACCGGGAAGCATTTCTCGCCGGCCGAGGCTGGCGATTACATCGGCGGCTACCTCATCTTCAACGACGTCACCGCGCGCGACATTCAGCGGCGGGAGATGAAGTCGGGTGTGTTCAGTTTCTGCAAGGCGATTGATACTTTCTGTCCCCTGGGGCCGCACATCGTCACCCCCGACGAAGTCGGCGACCCGCACAACCTGGCCATGGAGTTGCGCGTCAATGGCGAGCCGCGGCAGCGCTCCCACTCCAGCAAGATGTCGGTGACCATTCCCGACATTCTGGCGCACTACTCGCCCCTGGGCTACAGTGCCAGCGACGTGCTCTCCACCGGAACCGTCTCCGGCGTGGCCGCCTTCAGCGGCGACCCCAAGGCCTGGTACCTGAAGCCCGGCGATGTGATGGAGTGCGAGATCGAGCGCATCGGCGTGCTGCGCAACCCGGTCATCTCCTGGGAGGAGGCTTACGGCACCGCGCCTCCGCCCGTGGTGGGCCGCTATGACTGAGCGCACACGCAACGGCGTCTGGGTCAGCGAGCTGAACGCCCGCCCGGAAATCCTCTCCCGTTTTGACCGCCAGCGTCCGGTTCGCTTCTACGACACCACGTTGCGCGACGGCGAGCAGACGGTCGGCGTGGTGCTCGACCCCCAGCAAAAGCTCGCTATCGCCCGGCGCCTGGACGAGCTGGGCGTGGCGCGCCTCGAGGCCGGGTTCCCGCGCGTCTCGCCCGACGACGCCGAAGCCCTGCGCCTCATCCTCGCCGCGGGCCTCAAGGCGGAGATTTGGGGCTTCGCCCGCGCGGTGCGCGCCGATGTGGAGGAGCTGGTTCGGCTCGGCGTTCGCCATGCCACCATCGAAACCCCAACCAGCGACATCAAGCTCGGCGCTTACGGTCTTTCGCGCGACGATGCGCTTCGCCGCGCCGTGGAGGCCGTGCGCTTCGCCCACCAGCAGGGCCTCACCGTCGCTTTTTTCGCCGTGGACTCGACCCGCTCCGCGCTCGATTACTTGAAAACCGTCTACGAGTCCGTTCTCGAAGCCGGCGCCAGCGAGGTGGCCGTCGTGGATACCATCGGCGCCTGCGGCCCGGAAGCGGTGGAGTTTCTCCTCGGCGAAGTGCGCCGCTGGCTGGGCGACGCCGTCCCGCTCCATTTCCACGGCCACAACGATTTCGGTCTGGCCACCGCCTCCGCCATCGCTGCCGTGCGCGCCGGCGCCGGCTGGATTCAAGGCACCATCAACGGCATGGGCGAGCGCGCCGGCAACGCCAGCCTCAGCGAGATCGCCGTCGCGCTCCATTGCCTCTACGGAATTCCGGTGGAAATTGATTTGAGCAAAGTGCGCGAGGTGTCGAAATTCGTGCAGCGCCTCGCCGGCACCGAGCAGGAGGCCTGGAAGCCCGTCGTGGGAGAAAATCTTTTTATGAGGGAGAGCGGCGCCGTTGCCAGCCAGTTCCACCAGCCCGAGGCCATTGAGCCCTTCGCCGCCGAGCTCGTGGGGGCCGAGCGGAGCATCGTGCTGGGGAAAAAGAGCGGGCTCGACAGCATCGCCCTCAAGTGCCGGGAGCTGGGCGTGGAAGTTCCGCCCGAGCATCAGCCGGCGCTGCTGGCGTCCGTGAAGCAGAAAGGCATCCAGAAGCGTGGCTTGGTCACTGACGCGGAATTCCGGGAACTTATCCGTGCCGTCTGCGCCTCCCCGAACCGTCGGGGCGCGCGCGGCGGGGAGGGATGACAATGGACCGAGAGCATTTCTACGCCACCATGAACGGCGAGGGTACGCTCGACTACGAGATCTACCTCAACACCCAGAAGCTCCTTTCCTGCCAGAAGGATTTCCGCGCATTCTGCAACCAGGACGAGCTGCAGTTTCAAATCGTCCATCAGGTGGAAGAGCTGTGGATGAAGCTCATCGGCTACACCCTGCTCGATATTGACGACTACTTGCAGCAGGAGAACACCAATCGCGTCGTGACTCTTTTCCGCCGCGTGCAGGTGGCCCTGCGCTTGATGATCGAACAGCTGGCCCTGCTCGAAACCATGTCCCCCAAGGAATATCAGGAAATCCGCTTGGGCCTGGGGCAGGGCAGCGGGCAGGAATCGCCCGGCTTCCGCACGCTGCTGAAAATGCACCAGCCGCTGTGGCAATCCTTCAAGACCCACTACTTGGACAAGCACGGCTTGACGGTGGAAAAAATCTACGCCACCGAATATTCCCACTCCGACGCCTACGTAGTCGCCGAAGCGCTGGCCGAGTTTGACGAAGTGTTCCACAAATTCCGCTACAACCACATCCTGCTGATTCAGCGCACCATCGGTCTGGGGGCGAAGTCGCTCAAAGGCCGCTCGGTGGATCTGCTCAACGAAGGCCTCAAGATTCGTTTCTTCCCCGAGCTGTGGGAGATTCGCAGCAAAATGACCGACCAGTGGGGCTCGCAGTACGGCGTGGTGCGCGACTCCATCGGCGGCCACTAACCCCGCCCACGAAGAACTGTCATTCCGAGCCCTTGCACGCCTTGGCGGCGAGGAATCTGCTTTTCTTGGTCTGGCCGGCTATCGCCGGAAATGTGGTAGCACCGCCTCGCCAAACAACCGCGCCTGTTCCAGCCGGTCCTCTCCCCAGATTTCCAGCAGAATGTGCGTGCAGCCCGCCTGACGGAACTGTTCGATGCGCTCGATGCACTGCTCCGGCGTGCCCGCAATCGGGCAGGCCTTCTCCAACACTTCGTCGCTGACGGCGCGGGCAGCGGCTTTGCGTCCGCCCGCTTCCATGGCGTCGGCAATCGGCTGGATTTCTTCCAAGCTCAGGCCGGCGCATTCAAGCAGCACGTCCGCCGAGCCGCGGATGTTCTGCACTTTGTTGGCCAGGTACATGGCGGCCATCTCGCGCGCGCCCTCTTTTCCGCGGCGGGCGTCCCGCGCCACGCTGCCGACAATCACCGAACCGAGGTCTAACTCCGCCGGATTGCGTCCGTTCTTGCGCGCTCCTTCCTCCAGGTTTTGCCGCGAGTAGCGCACAAAAGCCGGCGTGGTGATGCTCGCGGTCAACAAGCCGTCGGCTGCCGCCCCCGCTAGGCGCTGCAAAACGGGCCCGGTGGCTCCGATGTAAAGCGGCACGGCGGAGCGCGGCCCGCGCGCGTCGGGCCGCAGCGCCGGCGCCTGCGCCGAGAAAGCCTTTCCTTCGTAAGCCACCTCTTCGCCGTTGAGCATGCCCTTGATGATGTCGAGACTCTCTTTCAGTACCGTCCCGGGACCTACGTCTTTGCCGTGTTCGCCTTCGCCCGCGTGTTTCATGAAAATCTTGGACACTCCCAGGCCCAGCAGAAAACGACCTTCGCCCGCCGCTTCCTGCATGACGCGCGCTTCCATGGCAATCTGCATAGGGTGGCGCGTGTAAGGGGAAACGATGCCCCAGCCGATGACAATGCGCTTGGTTTCGCGGGCGATGATGGCGGTGAGCGCCGTCGAGGAACGGGCCTCCATCGAATGCTTGCGCCACCACGGGTAGGCCTCCGCCAGCCAGAAGGTGTCGAAGCCCGCCTGCTCGCAGGCTCGCGCCATGCGCACGGTTTCCTCCAGCGGCTCCATGCTCAACTGCAAGACGCCGATGCGGAAGGGGACGCTCATCGCCGGGTGTAGCGGGCCGCGCTTACGGGTTCGTCCACGAGTGCTCAAGGCCTTTGACGAGAGCCCAAAGGGCTTTGTTGAGTGGCGTCGCCACACCCGCCTTCTCGCCCCAGGCCACGATGGCGCCGTTCAAAAAATCCACTTCCGTCGGTCGGCCCGCGAGAACGTCCTGGAGCATGCTGGCCTTGTGCTTCCCGGGAGCCTCGGCGCCCTTGGCGACCAGGGCTCGCGGGTCGCCATGCAATCCGATGCCATGGGCGCGCGCCACCGCTTCGCCTTCTTCAATGAGGGCGTGGAAGAGTTCTGCCGTGGGCGGAAATCGAGTGGCGGCCCCGTGGTGCAGCAGCGTGAGCGCTCCCACGGGGTTGGTGGCGGCGTTGAAAATCAACTTCGTCCACTGCGCTCCCCGCGCGTCCTCCAGTGCAATCGTATTCATTCCCGCGCGCGTGAGCACCTCCGCCAACTCTCGCACGCGCGAGAACGGTGTACGGGTCGGCTCGAAAGGGCCGATCCAGGTGTCGCCGCTGATGTCGAAGCCCACGTGGCCCGGCTCGATGACGTGACCCGCCGGAAACGTCGTGCCGCGAATGACGTACTTGACGTGCTCGGCCAGGATTTCTTCATTCCCCACCCCGTTTTGCACCGAACAAACGGCGCTCGTCCCATCAAACACCCGCGCGGCGCGCTCAATGGCGGCGCGCGTGTGCAGGCTTTTCGTGGCCACGATTCCGAAATCGCAGCGGGGAATCTCCTCCGGCGTGGTCGCGGCCTTGAGGCGAGCCGTAAAGCTCGCCGCGCCCGTGAGCCGCAGGCCGTTGCGGTCGATGGCTTCCACGTGTTCCCGCCAGACGTCCAGCGCGTAGACTTCCGCTTCGCCGTGCCGGGCCAGGTGAGCGGCGAAAAGGCTCCCCACCGCCCCGCACCCGAGAATGCAGATTTTCATGGCTTCCGCCTTGGGTGTAGCTTACCCTTTTTGCCCGTGGAGTGTTCGCGCCCGTGACCAGCCGCGCAGAAATCGAGCGACGCTATAACAACATCCGTGCCCGGATGCAGTCCTCGCATCTCGAAGGATTAATTGTCTGCGGCAACGAGTATACGGGCTTCGAGGGGGCGGTGCGATATGTTTCCGGGTTCGAAATTGTTCACCGCTACCTCTACGTCCTCGTGCCGCTCGCCGGCGAGCCGGTTCTGGTCTTCCCCGCCGAGGCGCGCTGGATCGGTGACAAAAACAAGCCCTGGGTGAAGGAACACGTCTGGGCCGAGGTGCCCGGCGCCTGGATTCAGGATTACGCAACAGGACACGGCTGGAAGCGGCTGGGCGTCTACGGCCTCGACACCATCATGACCGTGCGCGATTACCGCGCTCTCGCCCAGGGCAGCCTGGAGCTGGTGCCCTTCGATCATGAATTCGACCTCGCCCGCGCCGTCAAGAGTCCCGAAGAGCTCGACGCCCTGCGCGACAGCATGCGCATCATCGTCGAGGGCTTTCACAAGCTCCTAGCTGCCTACGAGCCGGGAAAGACCGAGGCGGAAATCATGGCTCCCGCCGTCGAGTGGTATTTTGCCCGCGGCGCCGGCCCGCGCATGATGAACATCGTGCTGTCGGGAACCCACGGAGAGGCGGAGGCACATTTCAAAGTCCCCGGGGGTCGCGTGGTGAATCCCGACGACCTGCTGCTCTACTCGCTCGAGATTGGCAGCGCCGAGGGCTACTGGGTGGAGTTCTCCCGGCCCCTCATCCGCGGCGCGCTCGGCCCGCGCACCAAAGCTATGGCCGACGTCTACCCCGAAGCGCTGGAGGCGGCCCGCCGCGAGATGCGCGAAGGACGGCGGGCAAGCGATGTCCATCGCGCCTTTGCCGACATTCTGGCCCGGCACGGTTTCGCTCTCGGGCACCTCTCGGGGCATTCCATCGGGACCACCATGCTCGAATACCCCTCTATCGGTGCCCGCGACCACACCCAGTTGCGCGAGAACATGGTGCTCGCCTTCCATCCTCAGGTCGTGGACCCAGACGGAACCGTCTGCCTCTACACCCAGGACACCTACCGCGTGGGGAAATCCGAAGGGGAGTGCTTGGCCGACGTTCCCTGGCGCTTCTTCGCCGGCCCCGAGAAATAGCGTACCCGGACAGCCTCTTACGCCTTGCTGGCTTTGGTTTCGAAGCGGACTTCGTACAGCTTCACCCCGACGAGTTTACTGGGCGAGCCCGAAAGGTCTTCCACGTGGGCAATCGTCCCCTTTACTTCCAGAGGCTCCTGCCCTTCCTGATAAGGAGCGGTCACGAAAACCATGCTGCCCACCTCGTACTTCTTGCCACTTGTGAAACGCGCCCCTTTCCGCGAGAGGTTTACCGTTTTGGTAACTTCTTGCTCCCCGTAGGGGCTGCGGATGCGAATGGGGACCTGCACCGACAACCGTGGCTCCTCGCGTCGGTCTTGGGCCCGCTGCTCGTCCTCGATCTGCTCCACCACCGACTTGACCATCTCGCTTACCGGCGAAGCGCGCCGGTCCGCACTCACAACCGACCACAGCGTTTCGCGCTGGCACCGCGGGCAGGCGCGGGTGATGAAGGAGGAGGCACCGGCCGCCCCCACTTCTGTGTGGGTCAGGAGAAAAGAGGAAACCACCAGGCACGCGCTGCACCGCAGCAGCGCCGAGGAGGCGATATCCTCGGTGGGATTGTCCTTCAGTTCCACTCCCCAGATGGTCACGGCGGGGTCTACGGTGTCAATCCCCCAATCGGCATACGGGACATCGGGGTTGGGTTCGCCCACGCGGCCAACCACCCGAAACGAAGCCACCTGTCCGTTCTTGAGGTTCTGGATGCGGATGACGTCATCCACCGTCAAGGGATGCTGGAGGCGGATGCGCGAGCCGTGGCGCGAGACGTCCACCGACACACAGTCTTCGGTAAAGTCGCGGCCGCGCGGGTCGGTGCCGCTGACGCGAATGGGGATGGTCAGGTAGAGGCGTTCGCTGCGTCGGCGCGTGCTGTATTGCTGGGCTTTTTCCTCCGCCATTCGGGCTCCATTCAGCCTAGCCGCATCCTCGCTGGTTCCGCCGGGTCGGGTTCCGCCCGGCTTTCCTGGTCACTTCGCCCACTCGATAAAACAATCCTAGCCTGCCGGCCGCTTGATGTCGAGCGATTCTGCCCCCTTCCGCCTATTCTTTGGGTTGCACAGGGGCTGCTCCGGTGCGCGTCGGCCGGGTCGCCAGCAGAGTGGCGCGGTCGAGGATTTCCCCTCCCAAGATGACGGCGTGGACGCGCGTAACGTTGGAGATGTTCTCCAGCGGGCTGGCGTCGAGCAGGACGATGTCAGCCAGCTTGCCTGGGGCCAGCAGGCCACGGTCGCTCAGCCGCAAGGCAGCGGCGCCGACACGGGTGGCGGCCTGAAGGACGTCGGCAGCGGACATCCCCGCCTCGACGTGCATTTCCAGTTCGCGGTCGTAGGCGAAGCCGGACTCGGCATTGGCCACGTCGCCGTGCGACCCGATGGAGGCCGAGCCGCCGGCGCGATGGTAGCGGACGGTGAAAGCCGCCATGTTGCGGACGGCCTGCCAATGCTCTTCGTTTCCTTCGACTCCGCGGGGCGGCTCAAAAACTGCCAGCGTGGCGTCGAGGTTCACTTTCTGCTTCAGCATCAGCTCGATGAGAGCGGTGGCGCGCTCGCCGGCGGGATCAATCTTCGCCCAGACCCGGTAGCGGCCCGGTCCGCGGGCGGCGCTGTCGCGCAGCACCGACTGGCGGAAGGCTTCCGATTCCTGCGCGGGCAACAGGGCGCGGCCGAGCGAGGTGGTGTGCTCGATGCCGTCGAGGCCGAGGGCAATGGCGTCGCGCGCGTCCACGATTTCCAGGTGGCCATGCACCGGCACCTGGCGATGATCTGCTTCCTCGATGACGGCTTTCATCAGAGTCAGGGGCAGGCGGAAGTAGACCTTGAGGGAGGTGGCGCCTTTGTCCATCAACTCGCGCGCGACGCGACGGGCGTCCGCCTCGTCGAGCAGCACCAGCGAGCCATCCGGGTAGGCGGGGTTGGTGCCGTCGAGCAACGGGCCGGTGTAGAGCAGGCGCGGGGTGGGCAGGTTGCGGCCGCGCGTATCGGCGAGCCACTTCTGGTCGTCTTCGATCCAGTTCCCCATCTCGCGCAACGTGGTTACGCCGTTGGCGAGGAAGTGGAGCGGCAACCAAGGGGAGGAGCGGGGGTCGTAGTGGAAGTGGAGATCGACAAAGCCGGGCAAAATGAATTTGCCGCGGGCGTCGAGCCGCTGCGCGCCCGCCGGAACTTTCACCTTGTCGGCGGGGCCGAGGGCTTCGATGGTCTGGTTGCGGATGAGAATCACGGCGTTTTCCTGAACCGTTCCTGTGCCGTCGAACACCGTGCCACCTTCGATGGCGAGCCAGCGATCCTGGGCCGCGGCGGGAACAGCCAGAGCCGCGAGAGCCAGGAAAAGACCGGATAGGGGCCAGCGACGCATAAGTCCTCCTCAGAAAAACGAGCGAGCGAGATTATACCGAAGCCCAGCCCGTTCGGGTGTCGCCGGAAACTAGAAATCAGGCCTCGGCAAAACCGGGGAAATGAAATATCGTAGGCCGGGGGCCGAGGAAGACCGGGAGGGCCCATGGAGTTTTTTCGCGTCCAGCAGAGCAGGCTTTGCTGCGAAAGAGTGCCGCTGGCGCGCATCGCGGCAGCGGTGGGCACGCCCACCTACGTCTACAGTGCCGCCGCCGTCCGCACCAACTACGGCCGGCTGGCGCGCGCCTTCCGCGGCGTCCCGTGCCTGATCTGTTATTCGGTCAAAGCCAACTCCAACCTGTCGCTGCTGCGCAGGCTGCGTCGTTTGGGAGCGGGGTTTGACATTGTTTCCGGCGGCGAATTGGTCCGAGTCCTGCGCGCCGGCGTGGCCGCGCGCCGCGTGGTTTTCTCCGGCGTGGGCAAGACCCGCGCTGAGATGGATCTTGCTCTGCGCCGCAACATCCTCTACTTCAACATCGAGTCGGCGGCCGAGCTGGAACTGCTGGCGGAGCGGGCGCGGCGTCAGCGGCGGGTGGCGCGGCTGCTGGTGCGGGTCAACCCCGACGTCAATCCGCAAACCCATCCGCACATTTCGACCGGCCAAGAAGCCCACAAGTTCGGCGTGGCCTGGCAGGAGGCTTTGCCGCTCTCCCTGTGCGCCGCCGCGCTGCCCTATATCGAGTTTCACGGGCTCAGTTGTCACATCGGCTCGCAGATTACCAACCTCGCCCCGTTTGAAGCCGCGCTCGAGCGGCTGGAAGAGTTGAGCGGACGACTGGCGGCGAGAGGCCTGCGGGTGAGAGCGCTCGACTTCGGCGGCGGCATCGGCATCCGCTACCAGAGGGAAAAAACCATTCCGGCTACCGCCTATGCCGTCCGGGTCAAGCGGGTTGTCCGTCGCCTGGGCTGCCGGTTGCTGCTCGAGCCGGGCCGGGTGATCGTCGGGCCGGCCGCTGTCTTACTCACCGAGGTCCTGCTGGAAAAGAACACTTCACAGCGGCGGTTTGTCGTCGTGGACGCGGGGATGAACGACTTCCTGCGGCCGGCGCTCTATGGGGCGGCGCACCGGATTGAGCCGGTGGAGAAATCTCGGGGACGGCGCGCGCCGAGCCGCTGCGATGTGGTAGGGCCGCTGTGCGAGACGGCGGATGCGCTGGGCCGCAACGTGCTTCTGCCGCCGCTCGAGCCCGGGGCCTTGCTGGCGGTGCGGGACACGGGCGCCTACGGCTTTGTGCAGAGCTCCAATTACAACAGCCGCGGGCGGCCGGCGGAAGTGCTGGTGGAAGGGAACCGGTTCCGTGTGGTGCGCCGACGCGAGACGTGGGCCGATCTGTTGCGCGGAGAACTTTAGCCGGTCAGGCGTGCAGTTCGAGCACGTCGTTGTCTTCGACCCGGTAGTCGCGCTGCACCATCTGGCCGTTGAATCGGCCCGAACCCCACACGCGCGCGAACCGGAGCCGCGCCACAAAGTCTTTGTGAACCCGTTCAGCCACGTCTAGCACCGTGGCCCCGCGGGGCAAAACGTAGGGGGCGGCGAGGTCAGCCTTCTTGCCGGGGACTTTAGTGTAGACGCGCACAATCCCCAGCAGGTCGAAGACGGCGCGTGGAAGGGCCTCGAGGTTTTCCCCGCTCAGCGTCGAGAGCGCCACCAGCCGAAAGCGTTCCCTCCACAGTTCGGCCAGAGTCTCAAAGTTTTCGCTCGCGCCCGGCCGGTCGCATTTAGTGCCCACCATCAGCGCGGGCTTGTGCGCGAATCCCCTCGGCAGCACCGCCGGAGGCGCGCCGACGCTGAGCTTGCTCGCGTCCAGAAGAGCCAGAGTTTCGGTCAATTGTTCAAGCACCGCCGCCTCTCCCAAATCCAGCACTAGCAAGACGGCGTCCGCGTTGCGGATGGCTTGCGGCACCCAGGCCTCGGGAAAATCCGGATGCAGCGGCGGCAGGTCGACGAGCTGAATCTGAATGTTCTCAAACGGCAGCATGGCCGGCACGGGAATCCGCGTGGTGAAGGGGTAGTCGGCCACCTCCGGGGTGGCGTGCGTAAAGCGGCGAACCAGCGAAGACTTGCCGCTGTTCGGCGGGCCCACCAGCGCCACTTGGCCCGCCCCTTCGCGCTCGATGAGAGAGAGAGGTGCGGCGTGTTTGGTGGCTCGCTTCTTGGTTTTTTCGCTGCGGAGCTTGGAAAGCTTGCGCCGCAGCTCCGCCCGCATTTTTTCCGTCCCTTTGTGTTTGGGGATGACGGCCAGCATTTCTTCCAGCGCCGCAATTTTTTCCGGCGTGGTGCGCGCCTGTTTGAACTGCTCCTCCGCGTCGAGGTACTGGGGCGTCAGGTTCGCCGGCATGGGCTCATCGTCTCGGGCGGACGGCCAGCGCCACGGCCAGGTGCGCTGCCAGCTCGGCATTCGAGCGCAGCAGAGCTTTGTTGGCCCGCAGCGTAGCGCCCTGGCTCAGCCGGTTCATCGCCTCGAGCAGGAAAGGCGTGAGGGCGGCCCCGGAGACACCTTGCTCAGAGGCCAGCTTCACGGCTTTGGAGATCAGCGGCTCGATGGCGCTCGACGGCAGCGCCGCCCCTACTGGAATAGGGTTCAGCACCAGGACAGCTCCGGCGTACCCCGTGGCGCGATAGGCGCGTACAGCGGCGGCGAGCTCAGGGACATCCCGCGCCACGGCGCGCAAGGGCAGGTGCGTGTCCCGCACATAGAAGCCGGGGAAGTCGCGGGTTTGGAAGCCGAGGAGCGGCACGCTGTGGCTTTCGAGAAATTCCTGGGTCTTGCGGAGATCGACGATGGTCTTCGCTCCGGAGCAGACCAGAGTCACGCGGGTGCGCGTCAGTTCGACGAGATCCGCCGAGACGTCGAAGGTTTCCGCCGCGTCGCGATGAACGCCGCCGATGCCGCCGGTCGCGGCCACCTCGAGGCCCGCCCGCGCCGCGAGAAAGATGGTGGCGGAAACCGTCGTGCCCGCCGCGGCTTTCTTCGCCAGCAGCCAGCCCAGGTCGGCACGCGCGCATTTCGCGGCGTCGTCGCAAGAAACCAGAGCTTCCAGCTCGCGCCCGCTCAAGCCGATATGAATTTTCCCCCTGAGCAGCGCAACAAAGGCCGGAGTGGCGCCGGCGCGACGGACGGCCGCGTCGAGTTCGTGCGCCATCGGGAGTCTTTCCACCGCCGGAAGGCCGTGAGTGAGGACAGCGGACTCCAGCGCGACGACCGGCTGACGGCGGCGACGCGCGGCGCGGACCGCGGCACTGAGTTGAAGCCAGTCGGGGCGGCGCGGGGTGGGCATGGGGGCCTGAAATCCTACGGGCAAGCCCGCACGGGGTCAACGGGGGCGGCGTGGATTGTTTTTTGACGCGTAGCGGGTAGAATGCTTCCTCATGCAGGAGCGCGACTTCTACAGCGAGCGGCAGGAGAGCAAGCCGGGGCAATTCACCTGTCCCCATTGTCGCGAGACGAACGAGTACGCTGTCCGTTGGCTGGTGCGGGAGAAGAAGAAAGAAGCGCCACGCGGGGCCAGCGCCGACGATCGGCAGCGGTTCGCCAAGGCGCAGAGCTACATGGTGCGCGTGGACGAGCAACTGGCCTGCCGCAACCTGCGCTGCCGCAAGCGTTTTGAAATTCCTACCCAACAATCGGTTGTCCTGCTCTAACGGCGGGAACTTTTCCCTACCGGCAGCGATTCTAGCCAGTGACCATGCACGCGGAGACCCGACTTGAGTCATCCGCCGGATGAAACCTTGATGCTGGCTTTCAAAGGCGGCGACGCGCTCGCTTTTCGCGAGCTCTTCGACCGCTACAAAAACCCGATTTACGGCTACGTGCGGCGCCGGATCAACGACCCGGGCCGGGCGGAAGAGATTACGCAGGACGTTTTTCTGGCGCTGGTGCAGCACCGCAACGGCTACGAGGTGACGGCGAGCTTCCGCACCTACCTCTACCGCATCGCGCTCAACCGCATTGCCTCGGAGCACCGGAAGAAAAAGGAAAGCGAGCCGCTGCCCGAGGAAGTGCCGGCGGCCGGGGGTGGGGACCCGGCCGTCGTCCAGCAGGTGCGGGAGGCGCTGGCGCAGCTCGAGCCGGCGCAGCGGGAGATCGTTCTGCTGCGCGAATATCAGGGATTGAGCTACGAGGAGATTGCGGCTGTGCTCAAGGTTCCGGTGGGGACGGTGAGGTCGCGGCTGTTCCGCGCCAAGATGGCCCTGCGGGATTTGCTCGCGCCGCGGGCCGCTGAAGGTCGGGAGGGAGCGTAAGGCGATGGTGAATCACGGGGTGGAACAGGAAGAATTGCAGGCCTACCTGGACGGGGAACTGACCCCGGCGCGGCAGGCGGAGGTGGAGCGCCACCTGGGCGACTGCCGCGAGTGCAGCGCGCTCATCGGGGATTTGAAGCGCGTTTCGGCCACACTGCAGCACTGGCAGGTGGAGCCGGCGCCGGCCACGCTGCGCCCGCCTCAGGTGGTAAATGAAAAGCCGAACCCGCTTTGGCTACGGTGGAGGCCGCTGGCACTCGCGGGCTCCGCTGCGGTTATTTTGGTAGCTGGTCTTCTCGGCATTCAACTAGCCGACCGAATGCGCGTCGAACCCTTGCCGAAGTCGGAAACCCCCGCGCCCTACCTCCTCGCTCCGCCAGCGTCGAGTTCTGCTTCGAAAAAGCCCGCTTCGGGCCAACCGTCGGCGCCGCCTCCGGCGCAAGCAACCGACCGCGTGGCCAAGAGCCCGGCTCCCCCTACCGTGACTTATAAGGCCATCTCGAAAACGCGTCCGTCCTCCGCCTCCGAATTGGAGCGCCGCAAAGCAGAGCTGAGGGAAGCCGACCAGAAGTCGGTGGTCATAGGCCACGAAGAATCGGAGCCGAAGACGGAGGTAAGCGGAGGGATTGTCGGCGGACGACTCACTCAACGTTCAGCGCAGACGGCCGTGGCCGATGAGGCGGCACCGCTGGAAAACCGGGCGACGGCTGCGAAAGCCGCGGCGCCGCGGCTGATTGCCTACCAGGTGGCATTGGTTCTCGAAGTGAAAGAATTCGACGCCGCCAAGCAGAAGCTCCAGAGCGCGGTCGAGGAAGCAGGCGGCTATGTAGCCCAGGCCTCGAGCGCCGAGGCGCCCGACCAGCCGCGCCGGGCCGATCTGGTAGTGCGCGTGCCGGCAGACAAGTTGTCGGGCGTGCTGGAAAAGTTCCGGGCGTTGGGCCGCGTGACCAGCGAGCAGCTCACTAGCGACGAGGTCACCGAGCAGATGGTTGACCTCGACGCGCGCCTGCGCAATGCCCGCGCGACCGAGGACCGCCTGGTGGCCGTCCTCAAGGAGCGCACCGGCAAAGTGCGCGACATCCTGGAAGTGGAGCGGGAGATCGCCCGCACCCGCGAAGAAATCGAGCGCATGGACGCCGAGCGCGAGAATCTGAGCCGGCGCGTCGAGATGGCCACCATCGAATTGACCTTGCTCGAGGAGTTCAAAGCGCAGTTGCAGCCCGCCCCCGTCGGCACCGGGACGAAGTTGCGCAACGCTTTTGTCGAGGGCTACGAAAACTTCGCCGGGACAATCTTGGGTTTCGTTTTCTTCTTCGCCCGCAACGGGCTGAGCCTGCTCTTCTGGGGCGGGCTCGTGTGGCTGAGCGGGCGGCTGGCGTGGCGGCTGGCCATGCGCCACCTCCGCCCCGCAAACGAGTAACCCAGCCGCTAGCCGTGGCGTCGTGCCTATCCCCTCGAGATGGGTTATCATTAGTCGGCCATGAATTCATCGGCACCGAAACCGAAGACCCTTTACCGCGTGCGCCCGCGCGGCTTTTGCGCGGGCGTCGTGCGGGCGATAGAAATTGTGGACCTGGCGCTCAAAGCCTACGGGCCGCCCATCTACGTCCTGCACGAAATCGTGCACAACCGTTACGTGGTGGACGAGCTGGCGGCCAAGGGCGCGATTTTCGTCAATCACCTGGAGGAAGTGCCGACGGAGGCGCGGCTGATTTTCAGCGCTCACGGCATTTCGCCCGCCGTGCGCCAGGTGGCCCGCGAGCGCCGCCTGCGGGTGATTGACGCTACCTGCCCGCTGGTCACCAAAGTCCATCTCGAAGCCATCAAGTTTGCCCGCGAGGGCTACTCCATTCTCTTGATTGGCGACCGCGACCACGATGAGGTAGAGGGCACTTCCGGCGAGGCGCCCGCAGTCACCGAGATTGTTTCGAGCGTCGCCGAAGCCGATGCGGTCGCCGTCCCCAACCCCAATCGCGTGGTTTTCCTGACGCAGACCACGCTCAGCCAGTACGACACCGCCGAGATTGTGGCGCGGCTGCGCCAGCGCTTCCCGGCCATCAAAGGGCCGCCGGCCGACGACATCTGTTACGCCACCCAGAACCGCCAGGAGGCGGTGGAGCGCGTGGGCGAACACGTCCAGCTGGTGCTGGTAGTGGGCTCGCAGAACAGCGCCAATTCCAATCGCCTGGTGGAAGTGGCCAAGCGCGCTGGCGCCCGAGCCTATTTGATCGAAGACGAACACGCCATCGAGCCCGCCTGGCTCGCGGGGATCGAGAGCGTGGCGCTAACCGCCGGGGCCTCGGCGCCCGAGGTGTTGGTCGAGCGCGTCAGTCAGCGCCTGCAAGCGATGGGCTTCAATCACGTGGAAGAAGTGGAGGTAATCCCCGAAGACGTCCGCTTTACCCTGCCCGCCGAGCTCGTCCCCTTTAGCGTGAACGTCTCTTCGTGAACGCTTCGCCTCCGCCGCCAGCCGCTGAGCAGTTCAGCAGGGCTATTTCTTTACGGCTTCGCCGATGACTTTGGCCAGTTCGTCCCGGGGGATGTCTTTGGCGACAATCTTTCCCTCGCGATCCAGCAGGTAATTCATCGGCGTGCCTTCGACGTTGAACAACCTCCCCAGCGCTGACTCCTCCACGCCCTTCCCCTCGGCAATGTGCGTCCAGTTCAGACCCTTGGCGGCCACGGTCTTCCCGAGCACCGCTAGGTCTTCATCGAAGGAAATGCCGACGATCACGAAGTTGTGCTTGCCGTGTTTCTTCCTGAGGCTCTTAAGTAGCGGAACCTCCGCCATGCAAATCTTTCACCAGGTGGCCCAGAAGTTGAGCAGGACGACCTTGCCTTTGACATCGGCGAGAGAGAAGACGGTGCCATCAAGATTCTTGGCGGCGAAGGCCGGCGCAGGCTGTCCGATATTCAGGGAGGTGATTTCAAAGATGTTTCTCTCGGCCCTCTTGGCATTTTCGGAATCGGGAGCCTCCTGACGTACCACCTCGAAAGCCGCCTTGGCCTGCTCTAGCTCCTTTTTCCGCCAGTAGGCGTGGCCCAGGACGTACGCCACCGCTGCCCGTTTTTTCTTGTCGGTAACCTGTTTCAGTACCGACTCGCCTTTGTTGATGAGATAGGTGAAATCCTTTTTGCGTGCCGCGAGGTAGAAGAGAACCATGAGCTTGCCGTCCCAGAACGGGTCGTCAAGTGTCAGCGTTTCCACCCGCGCGAAAGCTTCGTCCACTTGGTCCGCGTTCATGTACATGTTCAGCGCTTCCCGCGCTGCTTTGGCGCCAGCCGGCGTGCCCGGTAAGAGGTCGTGGTACTGCCAGAGAATGGGGGCCCACTTGCGGGCTGGGTTCTCGGGGTCGCTCGCTTTCCCGCCTGCCCGGCGGAACTGCGTGAACTGTTCCCGGGCTAGGTCGGCCATATCTGTCACTAGCTTGAGCTGCGAGTCTTCGGGCGCCTGGGGGCTTTCCTGAGACCCGGCGGGCGATGCCGCGAAAAGAAGGGAAGCTAGAAGCAGCGGAACAGTTCTCAGGTGCTTCATCCTGCTCTCACCGCTTCTATGATACTCATGCGCCGACGTTGTGGCAAACGGCTCGATCAGACCAGGGCGGTCTCGAGCGAAAGGATAGGTGGCATGTGAGTGGGCATCAGCTCCCAGGAGTCGCCGCTGTGGCGCGAGTAGAAGATTTCGCCCGTCGTTGTGCCCACGTAAATCCCCGCCTCCTCGCAAGTGTCGTGCGCAGCGGCGTGGCGCATGACGGCGAGGTAAGCGTTCTCCTGCGGCAGCCCGCGCGCGAGGCGCTGCCAGCTTCGCCCGCCGTTCCGAGAGCGCCACACGATGAACCGGCCCTCTGGTACGAAACGGTACTGAGCGTCTTTTTCCGGCACCACGTAGATAGTCCCCGAGGCGTGCGGATGGGCGACGATGGGAAAACCGAAGCGCGAAGGCAAACCCTTGGCGATATCCGTCCAGGTGGCGCCGCCGTCATCGCTGCGGTATTGCCCGCAGTGGTTCTGTTGGTAGATAACGTCCGGGCGCTTGGCGTCCATCGCCATGCGGTGCACGCACTGGCCCACCGGCGGGAATTTATTGGGAAGGAAATCGGCCCGCACCCCCTTGTTCATCGTCCGCCAGCTCCGGCCGTCGTCGTCGGAACGGAAGCAGCCGGCGGCGGAGATACCGACATACATTCGCTGCTCTTCGCGCGGGTCGAGCAGAATCGTATGCACCATCAATCCCCCGGCCCCCGGCTGCCACCGAGAGCGCGTCGGGTGGTCGGTGAGCGAGCGCACCTCCCGCCAGTTCTTGCCGCTGTCGTCGGTGCGGAAAAGCGCCCCGGGGTCCACCCCGCACCACAGCGTGTGCGGGCGCGAGGCGCGGTCGGGAGTGACCTGCCAGAGCCGGTTGATGCTCAAGCCGCGCTTGGGAGCGAACCCCAACCCCTCGCTGGCTTTGCGCCAACTCTTGCCGTTATCGCGGCTCACTTGCAGATCGTGGCCCCACCAGGTGGTGTTGATGGCCGCCCACAGCCAGCCCGAGCGCGGGTCGCGCATCAGGTGATTGACTTCCCAGCCGGGAAAGTGAGGGCCTTCGACCTGCCAGCCCTTCCGCCGCAGGTCGCTGCGGAAAACGAACCCGCCTTTGCGGGTGCCGACGTAGAGCTGCACTTCCCGAGGACGCGTAGGTTTTTTCTTCGCCGCCATCTTGTGCTCCTACTAGGGCAGCCGCGTGAAACGGAAAGTGTCGGTGAACTTGTCGGCCTGGTTTTCCCGCCAGGTCCAGGCGGCGGTGAAGTGGTCCTTATCCTGGAAGCGCAAGACCACTTTGCGCATGTGGCCGTCGGCAGGGCTCGCGAGATTGGTGACGTCGAGGAGGGAAAAGGCCAGCATTCCCTCGGCGGGCGAAAATGACTCGGCGTGCATCCGCGGCTGGTTGCCCGCCCCGCAATAGTGCGTGAGCAGAAGACGCTCACCGTCCAGATGGTAGACAGTCATCATCGCATCCGGCGCGCCGGCTTCAGAATAGCGCTCGACCACCACCGAGCCATTCGACGCCAGTTCGTACGTGGCCAGTGTTTTCTTTCCATCCTGGCCGCTCGTCCCTTCCCAGCGCCCCACGAGACTCTTGAGTTTCTCGAAGGCTTGCCACGCTTGCAAGCCTTGGGCCTGCTCGCCTGCCGCCCGCCCCGAACCACCCAGAAGAGCGGCGACAAGGAATAGAGCGCTAAGCAGCGCCACGCCTTTGCCGGTATTCATCTTTTTCTCCTTTTCTCTCTCAGCGCCCACCGCGCCGGACGCCTAGCGGCGCGCGTGAGCGATTTCCATTATTTTGAATTCGTTGCCGTCGGGCGCCAGGGTAAACATTTCCAGCGTGTAGTGGTTCGGGTCGTGGATGTTGTAGAGGGAGCGAAGGCGGGTTGGTTTCTTCGTCATCGGATCCACGAACTCGGCCACCATAGCGCGTTGCTTGCCGGCGCCGCCGCAGGTGCCGGAGCTGACCAGCATCATCGTGCCCATAGTGTCGCACCAGGTTTCGACGTACTTTTCTAGGAAGCGGTCGTAGGCCACCATGCCCATCCCCGCGTATGGTTGTCCCATAAACCCACTTGTCTGCAGGCTGGTGAGGAGGTAGCGGCCGCCCAGCGCCATCTTGTGCTCGGCGGTGCCCGTGGATTCCATCACGGGAGCGCCGGGCGCGGGCCAGAATTGCGTTTTCGTTGCCCATTGGCCGGCCAGCAACGCCAGATGGTTGTGGTGCTCGCCGGGCGCGGCGTACTTCTCCATGTACTCCTGCATCATCTTTTCCTGCTCTTGCAGGTTGGGAGGGCTTGCCGGTTCAGAAGCTCGAGCCACGGGTTCAACTCCTTCCATTCAGGATTGGCTTTCGCTGAAGAGAGCCATTCTGCCACCGTTCGCCGAAAGCGTCCACCTCACCGGGCGCCCCTTTGCTTAGGCGTTCGCGGGGAACAACTTTTCGAGCTGCGCGTCCCACCGCGCCTTGAAGGCCTCCATCTCTTTCGCCGGGCGTCCGTAGGCCGCCAGCCAGATCCAAACCCCCTGCGCGCCTTCTCCGAAGGGTTCGATGCCCAGGCGGAACAGGGCGTCGTTCAGGTTCTCGACCGTCCCTGAAAAGTCCCGCGGCGGGGCGTATACGTGAACCCGGCCGCGAAACTCATCGCCGGTGGCGGTGGTGATGGAGTAGGGGTCGCCTTCACGCAGGCCTTCGAGCGAGCCGCGGGCGAGCAATCCCGCCGGGCTCATGAGCCTCTGCCAGGCTTCCTCCGTCGACAGTCCAATCCGTTTGCGCGCATAGCCAAGAACCCGCGGCGTGCCCCGATGCCGCTCCAAGTAGTGACGCAGCGAGGCCAGTTCGAAGCGCCAGCCGCGGCGGACGCCATCGTATTCGTCGTCCCAACCGGCCCCGAAGCCGAAGCCCGAGTGCACCAGTCGCAGAACCGTCTTGCCGCCCCGGCTCTCAAGGTAGTAATCCACCGTCAGTGGAAGCGGCGGCGATGATTCTTCGCCCGGGGGCGGGGGAGGGGCAAAGGGCCAGGTGGTGCGCAGATGACGATTGGGTTCCCAGATTTCAATCTTGTTTTCGCCTTCCCAGGGCGCGCCCCAGGACAGCCAGATGACCCCGCCCACGCCGGGCGTGGATTTGGCCTCGGGCGCGAACCAGCGGGTGATTTCCCCGGCCTCGGTCAGCGCCTTCCAGACCGCTTCCACCGGCGCATCAATTACAATCTGGGTTTCGACTGTGCGTGTTGTCATGATTCCTCCTTGCCCGGTGTGGGATAGACACCGAGAAAGAACCGGAAGCGGCGGCCGCCCGGCGTCTTCTCGTCGTGATATTTGGCCGTGAGGTCGGCAATGGCGTTGGCCAGCTCTTCGGCGAACGCGTTGCGGGCTTCGGCCGAAGCGAAGCGCACCTGAGTCTCAAGAGAGAGCGTGGCCAGTTTCTTGCCGGCTTTCTCCGCGCCCGCCCGCAGCGCCGCCAGCTCGCGGAGAGCACGCGCCGCCAGGGCCACCAGGTAGGCGGAAGAGAAGCGGTCGCGCACCTGGCTCGGGTCCAGCGCGAGCTTGCCCAGCGCCGCCGGGTCTATGAGGTAAGAGACGGCCGTGGCGCGCACTACGCGTTCAACGCAGTTGCCTTTGCGGCGTTCTTCTACCAGCTTGACCAGGCCAGCTTTCTCCAGCCTCCGCAGGTGGTAGTTGACCTTCTGGCGGGGCAGGCGAAGGCGCCGCGCCAGCCCCGAGGCGGAGTCGGGCTCCCGCAAACGCTCGAGCAGCCGCAGCCGCAGCGGATCGAGCAGGGTGGCGGCGCGATGGGGTTCGTGGATGAAGCTAAGGGCGGGTGCCGGGGCTGTCATGGCGTCGCTCCCTCTTCGAGAGCGAGGGATTTCTACTACCGAACATATTATTTGTCAAGAATAAAATTACTGTCTAATGGCCTAGTGCGGGAGTTTTTCCAGCGTGACTTCGGCGTTGTAGTCCGGCTCCCCCGAGCCGGGGTCGTAGCGCCGCGGGATGACGGCGTTGGCCTCCGGCCACAGCGCCATCAGGCAGCCGCGGGCGACATTTCCTAGGCGGGCTTGCCCAATAAACTCGCCCGCCTCGGAGCGCAGGCGAATGCGATCGCCGGGGACGAGGCCTAAGGCGGCGGCATCCTCAGGGGAGACGAGCACGTCGTTGCGGCGGGCGCCGGTGAGCGGGTCGAGAGAGTCAAAGATCATGGAGTTGAACTGGCTGCCGCGGCGGGTGGCGAGCAGGAAGCGCCCGGGAGGCGGGC
>CAYTXK010000001.1:41284-42451 GCA_964441645.1 uncultured Acidobacteriota bacterium | reverse complement strand
GGTCATGTAGCCGCCGTAGCTGCCGCCGCCGGCGCAGACGCTGGTCTTGTCCACGAAGGGCCAGGTTTCGACGTGGTCGACCACGTTCATAATATCTTCGTAGACTTTACCGCCCCAGTCGCGGCTGATTTCGTCCACGAACTGCTGGCCCCAACCCGGGCTGCCGCGCGGGTTGGGCTGCACCACCACGTAGCCGGGAGCGGCAAAGAGTTGCGCGTTCCAGCGATAGTGGAAACTGTCGAGCGTGGGACTCTGCGGCCCACCGTGAATCAGCACCACCACCGGGTATTTCTTGGCCGGGTCGAACCCCGGCGGCTTGACCAGCCAGCTCTGCACGGGCGTGCCGCCCGCCCCTTTGACGGTGAACGACTCGCCGGCGCTCATGTCCAGTTCGGCCAGGCGGGCGTCGTTGACCGCAGAGACTTGCGCTGACTCGCCGGTGCGGGCGTTGGCGCGGAAAACCTCGGCGGGAAGAGTGAACGACTGCCGCAGAAATACCAGCGTACTGCCATCGGAGGAAATCATGGGTGAGGCGTTGGTGGTGTTGTCCACCACGGCGCGCACCGAGCCGTCGGCGAGCGTCACCTGATAGAGGGGCTCGCGGCCTGCGACCGAGGCAGTGAAATAAATGCTTTGGTTATCGGGGGCCCAAACGAAGTCGTACACGCTGTTGTCGAAGCCGGGGGTTAATTCTTTTTTCTGGCCGGTGGCGCGCTCGTAGAGCACCAGCCGAGTGCGGTCGGCTTCAAAGCCAGCACGCGCCATAGCGCGGTAGGCAATCCAGCGCCCGTCGGGGGAATAGCGCGGGGAGCCATCCCAGGCCGGACTGTCGGTAAGGCGCCGGGCTTCTCCTCCCGCGAGAGGCACGACCCAGACGTCGCTATTGGTGCTGAGGGCTTCGTCTTTGTCGTTGTTGCGCGCGAAGGCCAGCTCATGGCCATCAGAGGAAATGTCGAACTCGTAGGAACCGCCGAGATGCGGGGGCACGCTCCAGTCGCCCGGGGTGAGGTCGCGCGCTTCACCGCCCGCGGCGGGCAGGAGAAAAACGTGGCTGCGCTTGCCATCCGACCACGCGTTCCAGTGTCTAATCATGAGCCGCTCGAAAAGCTGCGCTTTGACCAGACTTTTCTCCTTTTCTTCATCGCGCTTGGCGGTGCAGTCGAGCAC
>CAYTXK010000001.1:39651-41274 GCA_964441645.1 uncultured Acidobacteriota bacterium | reverse complement strand
CGAGCACGGCCAGAGGCTTGGCGGAATCGTAGCAGTCGGGGAAGACGTCGGCCGTAAAGGCCAGCGACTTTCCGTCGGGCGACCACAGCAGGTTGGCCAGGTCCACCGGCACGGGCGCGAGCGGGCGGGCTTCGCCGCCATCGAGGCGAATGGTCCAGATTTGCCAGCTGCCGCTGCGGTTGGAGAGAAAGGCGAGCGTTTCTCCGTCGGGCGACCAGCGAGGGCTGGCGTCGCGCTTGTTGCTGCGGGTTAACTGACGGTTCTCGTGAGTGTCGAGCGAGGCCAGCCAGATGCTGGAGCGGCGCCCGTTGGTGGCCTTGTCGTAGTTATCGATTACGTAGGCAACCCAATGGCCGTCGGGAGAAATCTGCGGGTCGCTGACGCGTCCGAAGGCGATGAGGTCGTCAAAGGTCAGCGGGCGCTTGGCGGCGAGCGGCGCGGCCAAGAGCAGAAGCAAGCCAAGAAGCCACAGGACGCGAGGAAGGGTTTTTCCGTAACGCAGCATCAAAGGATTCCTCCCATGCCAGAAAGTCGGGGCGCCATTATCTCACAGCAACACGCGGAGGGGTGCCACGCAGGAAAGTCTATTATTGTTTTCTCGCGCGGTAGTCGAAGCGATAGAGGCCGGTCTCGTTTCCCGAGAGGTGACGGGTGTTGAAGTCGAGCTGGTAGCGGAGATGGGGCGCGTCTTCAGGATAGGAGTGGCGGGGGGGAGAGGGATAATCGCTCATGCCGTGGAAGGGGAGCGGGGCCACGGTCAAGGAGTGGGCTGCGTAGAAGTCCATATCTTTGACAAAGCCGTCGGCAAAAAAGAAATAGTCGCGGCGCCAGCCGGGCAGCAGAGGAGGCAGACTGGCAGCATCAAAGGCCAGCGCGACTTCTTCGCCGGAGCCGAAGAGAGCGTATTGGTCATCGATGGCGCGGAGCAAAGGCAGGACGTCCCCGTAGCGCGTATAGCTGCCGCGATGGCGGGCGTAGGGGCCGGTGACGCTGACCTCCTCATAGTTGTAAGTGAGGTCGCCCGCCGGATGGCTTTCGATCTGGCGCGGATAGCCGCGGAAGCGTAACTCGGCCCCTGCGAGCCTGGCTTCGGAGAGGCGCACGCGAGGCGCGTCCGCCGTGGTGTCGAGAAGAATCTGGTCCCAGTAAATCTGCATATTGGTCAGCAGGCGGATGCGCTGCGTGCCGGCGGGAAGGCGGCCGGTAAGGTCGGCGACCATGGTGCGTCGCAAACCGGCGGGGAAGCCGATGTCGTCGGCCACGCGCACCCAGCGGCCCTCGCTCGTCAAAGCCTCGACATAAGGAGGGATGACGGGCAGGCCGGCCTGGTGGGCGGCGTACATGGAAGTCGCGGTGAAATATTCGGTGAAGCCGTGCAGCAGCAGCCGCAGGGGTTGGGAGGAGTTCCAGCCGGCGAGGTCGAGTTCGACGCCGTGGAGCCGGGCAAAGCCTTGGAAGGGGAGCAGGGCAAAATCCGAGACATAGCGGCGGTCACGCGCTTCAAGCTCGGCGCGCACATCGCGGCCGCGGTCGTCCCAGGCCCGTCGCGGAGGACGAGCGCCGCGGCTGGCGACTACCTGAAAGGGCGGGAAGGGCGGTGCGCTGGCAAAGCGCTCGTTGGGA
>CAYTXK010000001.1:0-39641 GCA_964441645.1 uncultured Acidobacteriota bacterium | reverse complement strand
CAGGATGATCCACGGCCAGCAGCCGCACCTGGTCCAGATAGATGGGCTCTTCCATGGGCTCGAGGAAGCGGAACTCGAGCCGGCCGTCGCGCGGCTGCAGGTGCGAGCCCTCGACGCGCACATATTCATCGGGGTCGGGAATGTTGCGCTGGCCGGGCCCCACCCAGTGCCCGATAACCGCCGCTCCGATGATGTCGCTAATCAGCTCGAAGCGGCTGCCGTTCCAGGCGAAAAGGACGGGGCAGGAGCTGCCGCGGCGGTCAATCTCGACGAGCGAGTGGCTCGCGCGCCCCGCCAACTGAATCTCATCTTGGAGGACGCCCGTGGGCCAGAGCAGGCGGACAATGTCGGCTTCTTTTTCTTGCCCCAGCCCGGCGATAATTTCGGGCGCGCTCTGGCCCAGGTAGCCCGAGGCTCCCGGCACTTCCCACTTTTGATAGAGGGCGCCTGCGAACACTTCCACCTTGGTCCCGATTGCGCTCTTGTTATCGGCCACGCCCTTGAGCGAAATACGCAGCCAGTTGTTCTTGTTGCCGCCGTCATTGCGGAGCAGCACGACTTCACCACTGCTCTGCGTGATGAGCAGGTCGGTGTCGCCGTCCTCGTCGTAATCGGCGGTAAGGAGAGCTCGGGGCTTCGTGAGCTTCACGGCCTCGAGGCCGACGGCGGTCGTCGTGTCTTGGAATCCTTCCGGGCCACGGTTGCGCAGCAGGCGGATTTCGCTGCCGTCGGCGGTCTCGCCCGCGGCGACGAGATCAAGCCAGCCGTCGTTGTCGTAGTCGAAGGCGGCTACGCCCCAGGCATGTGTCCAGCCCAGAGCAGGAAGCGCAACGGGTTCCAAGCGCGTGCCCTCCACATTCTTCCAGAGCGTCAATCCGGGTTCCGCCCCGTGCGTGAGCGCCAGATCCATCCAGCCGTCTTGGTTGAAGTCGAACACGACCACGCCGACCGCGGGTGCAGGGCGCGAATCCGGCCAGACGTCGCGCTCCGCGAACGCCCCCTCACGGGGATTTTGGAGCAGTGCCGGTGCGCTGGCGGCGTCGGTCACAAGCAGGTCAATGGCGCGGTCGTTATTGAAATCCGTGGCGACCACAAAGCTGCTGCCCGCTGCCCGACTCTTTCCCAGGGCTGCGCTCTGGTCGGAGAAAGTCCCGTTGCCGTTGTTGCGCCAGAGGTCAGACTGTGCACCGGTTACGTGGAGGTCGAGGTCCCCGTCGTGGTCGTAATCGAGAAAAGTCAACGCCAAGGGGGTACCCTCGGCGCGCAGGCCAGCGGCTTCGGTGGCGTCTCCGAAACTGCCGTTGCCCTGATTGCGGAAAAGCTTGACGCCTCCCACGGTACTCACCGCCAGATCCGTCCAGCCGTCGTTATCGTAGTCGGCGGCCGCGCAGCCGATGCCAGTCCCCTTGAATTCCATTTTGTCCGCGGCCTTGGCCTCCGCGAAGCGGCCGCTGCCCAGATTTCTGTAGAGGGCGCTGTGCCCGGCGGGGGTTCTGACCAGAAACAAGTCGGAGCGGCCGTCGTTGTCGAAGTCGAAGAAGCACGCTCCCGGGCCGCGGTCAGCCGGATCGCGAGCGGATTTGCCTTTCTCGGCCGGTGCTAACCCCGCTTCCTCGGTGGCGACGCCAAAGCGTACGGGAATGGCAGGGGTGACCGCGCCGCTAGCGGGCCGGACTTGCTCGGCCAGCGAGTAGCGTCCTTGCTCGCCGTAGGCCAGGCTCATCGGCGCTCCCAGCTTTTCTTGTGTGAGTTGTTGGAAGCGCGCCAGGTGCAGGCGGGCTTTGTCCGCCTCACCCAGCCGCTGGTAGGCGCGCGCCAGGCCGAATTCCGCCGAAACGTGAAAGGGATTGAGCGCCAGGGCGCGCTCGAAGGCCGCCACCGCCGGCTCATGCTGTTCGAGCTGCGCGAGCGTCGCGCCGCGGAAGTAGTGGACGTCGGCATCCGTCGGGGCGAGCTCTGCCGCTTTCCCGAATGCCTCCAGCGCCGCCTCGGCCTGCCCCATGTTTTTGTACAGCAGCCCGAGGTTGTACCAGGCGCGCGTGTTGCGCGGGTCTTGCCGGGCAATTTCGAGCAGAATTTGCCGCGCCGGTTCGTAGCGCTGAAGATTCAACAGCGCGATTCCTTGATTGACCCGGGCCGCACGCAAGGAGGGATTCATCTTGTAGGCGCGCTCGAACAACTGCAGCGCTTGCTCGGTGCGCTGCTGGTTCATGTAGGCGACGCCCAGGTTGTTCCAGCGAACGCTCTCGTCCGGTGTCTGCGATTGTTCGAAGCCCGTGAGCGACAGGGCCGCCAGCGCCAACGCGGCTAGCACCCAGCGGAAGCGCGACACGACTCTCTCCTCCTGCTTACTTCTTCTCAAACGGCTGGTGAGCGACCACGCCCCGGCCTTCCTCAATACGCATCGCTTGTCCGGCGGCTACATCGCGAAGCCGGTCGACCTGCCCGCTCGGCCAGCGCACTTCCACGCTGTCGGCCTGGGTACGCGCCCCGAGGCCGAAGGTGAGCACCAGCTCGTTTTGAGACAGGTAGCTCGAGCCGCTGCGCAGCAGTTGCCACTGTTTTTCCCCGCCGGCAACGACAGTCACCACGGCTCCCAGTCCATCGCGGTTCGAGCGAGTCCCAACTAAGCGCACACGCAGGCTGTGGTTGGTGCCGCCGTCGTTGCGGAAGAGAACCGCCGGGCCGCCGTTGGTAGTGACGAGCAGGTCCAGGTCACCGTCGTTGTCAATGTCCCCATAGGCGGCTCCGCGCGCCACGCGGGCCGCGGCAAAGTCGGGGCCGAGCGACGTGGTTACTTCCTGGAATTTCCCACCCCGGTTGCGGAAGAGATGCGGCGGCTGGGCGTAGCGCACGCGGGTCTGCACACGCTCAATCTCGTTTTCGATGTGGCCATTGGCGACGAAGATATCGAGCCAGCCGTCGAGATCGTAGTCGAAGAAAAAGCAGCCGAAGCCCAGGGTCAGAAGAGTGGCGCGGCCCACCTCGGAGCGCGGCGCGTCGTCCACGAACAGGCCGGTGCCTTCGTTGTGATACAGCCCCATCATCTCATTGGAAAAATGACTGATGATGATACTCGGATAGCCGGAGCGGTCGTAATCGGCCGCATCCACGCCCATGCCGGCCCGCGCCACCCCTTGCTCGCTGAAGGCCACGCCGGTCGAGATGCCCTTCTCCGTGAAGGTGCCGTTGCCGTTGTTGTGATAGAGCTTGTCGGGTTCGGTGTCGTTGGCCAGAAAGAGGTCGGGCCAGCCGTCCTGGTTGTAATCGAGCACGGCCACGCCCAGGCCCTTCGAAGTGGGGTCGAGAAGGCCGGCGGGCTTGGTGACGTCTTCAAATGTGCCATCGCCGCGGTTGCGCCACAGGCGCGCCGAGGCGCCCGGGTAGGACTCCGGCGTGCAGTAGGATTTGTTGGTGCCGTCCAGGGTGCAGCGAATGTCCTTTTCCAGCGACCACTGCACGTAGTTGGCGACAAAAAGATCCAGGCGGCCGTCGCGGTCGTAATCCACCCAGGCAGCGCTGGTGCTGAACTCATTCGGGCCCCAGAGGCCGGCGGGCTTGGTGACGTCCCTAAAGGCGCCCTGGCCGGTATTGCGGAAGAGGCGGCTCTGGCCGAGCGCGGTGATGAAGAGGTCATCAAAGCCGTCGTTGTCGTAGTCGGCGACCGCGGCACCCATGCCGTAGAGCTCGACGTTCAAGCCGGCCTGGCGGGTCACATCCGTGAAGGTTCCGTTGTGGTTGTTGCGATAGAGCGCCAGCGTCGAACGGCGCCGGCGATGGCCGGGCCAGTCCTTGCCGTTCACCAGGACGATGTCCTGCCAGCCATCGTTGTCAAAATCCACCCAAGCGCAGCCGGATCCCATCGTCTCCGGCAAATACTTCCGCCCGAAGGCTCCGTTGGTGTGGACAAAGCGCAGGCCCGCTGCTTTTGTGACGTCGCGGAACTGGATGGCCGCAGGGGGCGTCTGCGCGCTGGAACTGAGCAGACCCAGGGCGAGAAGGCAGAGGAGAGAGAGTCCCGTGGCGAGCGCGCGCATCAATCGGTTGGTGCGGAGGGTTTTCGCGCGCCCGCAGAAACGCGGTAGGGCGGGCGCTTGGGGTTCAGTTTGTCGAGAGGAACGGAGACGTGTTCGTGGATGGCCTGGCGCTCGTTGTTGTCTTCGGGGTTGAGACGCCGGTAAGGGCCGGTAATCGTCTGAGCTGCCTCGTCGGCCTTGAAGCGCAAATAGCGTTTCTCGTGCTGGCGCGCCAGATCTTCCTGGCCCAGGCCGCTGTAGCAGAGCATGAGGTTATAGTGCGCCTGCAAGTCTTCGGGATCGATGGCTAACACGCGCTGGAATTCTTCCACGGCCTCAGGGTAGCGCCGGTCGAGGAAAAGGATGCGACCGATTTCGTTGCGCACCACGCGGTCGCGCGGATACTGCTCGGCCACTTGCCGCAGGTGTTCGAGGGCTTCCTCGTAGCGGCCTTCGCCGCGCAAGACTTTGGCGTAGAAGAAGTGAGCGCGGGCCAGGCGCGGGCCGAGCGAGAGCGCGCGCTCCAGCACTTCGCGCGCCCCGGCCAAATTTCCTTCCTGGACGCGGACGCGGCCGACGTTGACCCAGCCATCGGGGTTCTTAGGGTCGGCTTCGGTGGCCTTGAGGAAGGCCGCCTCGGCGCCGCGCAGGTCGCCTTGCAGGAAAAGGCCGATGCCGTAGTCATTCCAACGCTGCCAATCGTCGGCCTCCAGCACCGGCCGCGGCTCGGGAGCCTTGGCCCCGCGCGAGGCCACGCGCAGCTCGACCTCATCCTGGGCGAGGGTAACGATGGGCAAGTCGGGAATCTGCTTGAGTTTGCCCGAAACTTTCGAGGTATCGCCCGTGAACACCCAGCGGCCGTCATCGTAATCGGGGGTGACGTCTGGGTTGAGATGGCCGGGGTCGCGCGTGCCGGCGAAGGAAAAGTGCGTGTTCCACCAACTGAATTTTCGATAGTGCAACTGCGCTTGGAGTTTGATGCGCTCGCCGGCTTTGTCAGGGATGGCGAGGCGGTAGTGCACCGTGTCAGCCGCGCCCGGCGGGATCAGGCGCACGTACACCACAGCGCGGGCCGCCCAGGCGTTGCGCTTGTTGATGGGGTTGCCATGAGCGTCGACCAGCAAGGAGCGGTAGAAGTGGGCTCCTTTTTCCACTGGCCCTTTGCCGTCGTCCTCTAGCCGTCCGCTCCAGAAGAGCACTTGCCCTTTTTCATCCGTGGCCTTCAGCTCCAGCCACACATCGAAAGCGTCTACGGTTCCCCCGGGGAAGAAGTGTCCGACTTTGCGGGTGCGCACCACGACGTCCACACGGAGGGTGTCGCCGCGGCGGACCAGAGGTTGCGCACGGTCGAGCGGAGCGGTGACGGGAACCGCTTCCCGGGCGGGTGCGGGGGCGGCCAGACTCTCGGCTTCTTCGCCGACCGCGAAGGTAGTGGACAGTTCGTGAGGCCGCAGCTCGGCGGAGGTCGCGGGGGCCAAAGCCGGGGAGAGGGCGAAGATGTCAACGCTGACGATATTGTCGCGGAGGAATTTTTCGGTGACGTCGAACTGTGTCGAGTCCTGGTTAGCGATGGGCAGGGCGGTGTTGGCAGCCGGGAAGCGGTGCGAGTGAACCATGCCTTTGATGTTTCCTAGGTCGTTGGCCGGCACAAGCGGCATGTGGCAGTCAGCGCATTTCTGGGGGCGCGCCGGATAGTAAAAAGAGCGCGCGCCTTGTCCGGAGACGCCGCTGGCCTGCCAGTTGTCGTATTCGTTGAAGCCGCGAATCCAGCGGTAGTGGTTCACGGGAACATCGAGATGGACTTTATGGCAGGCGGAGCAGAAATCCGCGGTCTGGTTGCGCACAAAAGGCTTCAGGAAAGTGCGGCGGTGGGGTTCAGGGTTGACCTTGGTCAGAAAGTCGTGCAGGGTGCGCAGAAAGGGATTCTCGCTCGTTGCCAGCTCGTGCAGGGCCGGGTATTCCAGCACGTAGTCGCCCTGGCCCATCGTGCTCTTGACGGCGACGATGGAATGGCACATCACACAGCCCAGCCCGGCGTGGGCTTCCTCGCTGTCAATGATTTCTTTGATGGGAGTATCCATCATGCCGGTGAAGAGCACAGCGGGATCGTGACAGCCGCCGCACCACTTGGACGCCTTCACGCCGGCTACGTCCTGCATGTACTCGATACTCTTGCGGTACCACTGGTTGTTGAAGGACGAAAAACGGTGGGCGGAGCTCGACCACTGCTCGTAGATGGCCGGGTGGCAGCGCTGACAGGCCTGCGACTGCAGGAAGAAGCGGGCGGGTATTTTCCCGCCGTGCAGCGTTTGCGCCGAGCTGGGGAAGAAAGGCCCGGCAGGGCCGTCGCCTTCGCCGTCCATACTGACGGGAGGGATGGCCGGGTTCCGAATGGGATAGCGGCGCTGCCAACGGACTTCACGAAAAGCCCAGGCGGCGGCCGAAAGCCCGACGAAGGTAACGAGCAGAACGACGTATGCTGCCAGCCGCCGGGAGGCGAACCAGCCGCGCGCCAGCGCCCACTCAGCCAGGAGGATGATTGCTCCGCTCATGCTGGCCGCGATGTGCGCGTAGAGCCAACCTTGATAGGGTCGGGGCGTGCCCGTGTAGATGAGCGCCAAACCGATGGCGGCGCCGACAGCTAGCAGCAGCCAGCCCAGACGCGCGGGAGCAGAATCCGCGGGCAAGCGTCGCCACAAGCGGGGGAAAAGAATCACTGCCAATCCCATTCCCGCGGCCAAATGGAAAAGAACCAGCAATCCGTAGGAAATAGTGGCCGCGGGGAAGGCATAGAGATACGCGCCTGAAAGAGCCAGCAAAAAGACGAGACGGGTGGACAAACTTTTCATCAGCCGGAAACCCACGTCAGTAATTATATACGAAGCGAGAAGACGTTTTTAGCTGGCCAGGCTCCGGCTGAGCGGCGGTTCCTGCCAGCCGCCGCACTCGCGCTCGACCCAGGCCGCCACGCGAAGGACGACTTCCTCTTCGAACGGCCGGCCGACAATCTGGACGCCAATCGGCAACCCCTCGGGCGAGCGACCCACCGGAACGACCGCTCCGGGGTTTCCGAGAAGGTTGAACCACTGCGTGTAGCTCATAGCATCGAGGTAGGCGACGCTTTGGCCATCTACCTGCCAGCGGCGCTCGCCATGTTTGAAGGCAGGAATGGCGCACGCAGGGCACAGCAGCACGGGGAACTGTTCCATCTCGGTCAGGAGCTGAATACGAAGCTCGTCCCGCGCCATCCAGGCGTTCATCAAAGTTTCCGCCGTGAGGGGAGGCTCAGCGGCTGCGATTGCCATGACTTCCCGAAGCACGGGGTGGAGCTCGGCTTCGCGCCCGGCCACCAGCGGCCCTAACACCATAGCGCCGCCCAGAACAAAAAGTTTCCACCACGTCTGCCGCGCCGGCTCGAGAACGGTGGGGCGGAAAGATGAGACTTGAAAGCCGGCGCGCTGGAGAGCCTCGGCAGCAGCCCGGACCGCCGCCCGCGTCTGCGGAGTTACGGGGGTGCGGGCATCGTCCTCGAAAAAACCGATTTGTAAACGCTTACAAACGTCATCAAACGCGTGCACAAACGGAACGGGGGCGGAGGAGGTGTCGCCCTTGTCGGGCCCGGCCATGACCTCGAGCAGGAGCTCGAGGTCGGCCACGGTGCGCGCCATCGGCCCGACCACGCCGAGGAAGGCGAAGGGGCCAGTGTTGGGGGGGAAGTGGCCGGTGCCGGGGATGCGGCCGGGGGTGGGCTTCAATCCGCAGATGCCGCTGAAGTGCGCGGGCACTCGGATGGAGCCGCCGCCGTCGCTGCCCACGCCGGCCGCGGAGCAGCAGGCGGCGATGGCCGCCGCTTCGCCGCCGCTCGAGCCGCCCGGGGTGCGCGCCAAGTCCCAGGGGCTGTTGGTTTTGCCGTAGAGGAGATTGTCGGTTTCATAGGCCATCAGGGTGTCGGGGACGTTGGTGTTGCCCAGGATGATGGCGCCGGCGGCGCGCAGGCGTTGGACCAGAGGGGCGTCAGTGGCCGCCACGTAACCGGCCCGAAGCCGGGAGCCCGCTTCGCAGCGCAGGCCGGCGACATCGATGCAACTCTTGATGCTCACCGGCACGCCGTGCAGCGGCCCGAGGGGTTCGCCGCGGGCCACCGCCGCTTCGGCCGCCCGAGCCTCTTCGCGGGCTTGCTCGGTTCGGAGGTTGACGAAAGCGTTTAGTTGCGGATTCAGTTGCTCGATGCGGCGAAGGTGGGCCTCGACCAGCTCGACCGGGGAGAGTTTCTTTTCGCGAATCTTCCGGGCCATCTCGCGGGCCGAGAGCCGTGTGGGAGAATCCATACCCATTGCCTCTTGGGGGCCACGAGTGTATCACGCACCGTAAACGCGGCCCGTTGCCGGCCGCCGTAGTTGCCGGCGGCTTGGAAGGGGGCGCACTCCTCTAGTAGAATGGCGGCCAGCGAATCCCGCCGCCGGGACAGCGGGAGAATCACTGCGAGTGCCAGGATCAAGTGCGAGCCGTGAGTCTCTCTAACCACGATCAGTCCGCTCCGGGTCGAGAGGTTCCGCCCACCCGCGAAATCTTCTGGCGGGTGGAAGGAAGCCTGCTGAACCTGAGCGCCGTGCGTCCGGTAGCGTTCTTCACCTGGAACGCCCAGAGCTTCGCCGAGCGCTGGGGGCGCCGCGGCGGCCTGGCGGCGCTGACCGTGGTGCGCCCCTTTCTCTACGCCGCCCACCGCGTATTTGCCACGCGCGTGCTGCACGGTTTGCTGCGCGGGGTGAGCCGAGACCGCCTCGACCTTCTGGGTGAAGAATATTTTCAGTACGTTATGAAGCCCAAGCTCAAGCCGGCCGGGGTCGAAAAACTCCGCGAAGTCCTGGCCGAAAATGACTCCGTAGTCCTGGTCAGCCAGGGACTCGACCATGTGATGCGCCCGCTGGCGAATTTTCTCGGCGTCAAGCGCCTGGTGGCGAACCGCCTGGAATTCCACGACGGGCGCGCCACCGGCAGGCTTCTCGATCCGGTCATTCGACCCCGCGGCGGCCTGGCGTGGCTGCTGCGGGTCGGCCCCGACGGGCGCATTGCGCTCGAGGAGCTGGCGCGGAATCTGGGTTTTGCGGGCCGAGCGGAGATTGTGCGGGCCGCGGTCGAGCCCGCCGAGCGTCGCCTGGCGCCCCGCAAGCGAGTCCTGGTGGTGTTCGAGGCCAAGAAAAGAGTCGAGCGGTTATCGGTGCGCGAGTCGCTGGCAGGGAAGCACGTTCTGCTCATCGGCGTCACCGGTTTTATTGGAAAAGTGTGGCTGGCCAAGGCGCTGGCGGACTTGCCCGCCATCGGGCGGCTCCACCTGCTGATTCGCCGCCAGCGCTCGACGACGGCGCTGCGGCGCTTCGAGAAAATCGTCGAGGAATCGCCCATCTTCGACCCCTTCCACGAGCGGTACGGCGACGACCTGGGCCGGTTTCTCGCTGAGCGGATTGAAGTGGTCGAGGGGGACGTGAGCCAGCCCGACCTGGGCTTGGCGCCCGAGACGCGTGCCCGGTTGGCCGGGAGCCTCGATTTGATTGTGAACAGCTCCGGCCTGACGGAATTCAACCCCGAGCTGCGCCTGGGCCTGGCCGCCAATGTGGACGCCGTCGTCCACCTGCTGGATTTTCTGCGCGAGTGCGACCACGCCGCCCTGCTGCACCTCTCGACGTGCTACGTGGTGGGGAGCCGCGACGGGAGAGTGAGCGAGGAGGTCGAGCCCAACTACACGCCCGCCGAGCTGCGCGATTTCGACGCCGAGCAGGAGTGGCATTCGCTGCACGCGCGCGTGAAGGAGCTGCAAGCCGAAGCCGAAAGCCCCGAAGTCAGCCAGGAGCTTGAGCGGCTGGCGCTGGAAAAGACCGCCAGCCGCAAGCTCGCCGGCGCCGCGCTCGAGGAGCACGTGCGGCGCTACCGTCGCCGCTGGCTGCGGACGCGCTTGACCGATCTGGGGACGCGCCGCGCCCAGGAGCTCGGCTGGCCCAACACTTATACTCTTACCAAGAGTCTGGCCGAATCCTTGATCGAGAAGCGCGGCGCGGACTTGCCGGTGGCCATTGTGCGGCCCTCGATTGTCGAGACCTCGGTGGGGCCGCCGCTTCCGGGCTGGAACGAAGGCATCAACACCTCGGCGCCGCTTTCGTATTTGCTGGGGACGTATTTCCGGCAACTGCCGACTAACGTGAGAAAATGTCTGGACTTGATCCCAGTGGATTTGGTGTGCCGGGGGATGATGCTGATTGCCGCGGCCTTGGTGGAGCGCCGGCAGCAGCGGCTTTATCAGCTGGCTACCTCCGACATCAACCCCTGCGATATGCGGCGCTCCATCGAGCTGACCAGCCTGGCCCACCGCAAGCATTATCGCGCCCAGCAAGGGCTGGAGCACTGGCTGCGGTCTCGCTTCGATACCATTCCGGTGTCGAAGCAGCGCTACGACACGCTCTCGGCCCCGGCGCAAAAGGCCTTTGTGCACCGCATCAACCGCCTGACGGGGCCTTTGCTGCGGCGCCCGCCCTTCGCCCGCCGGGAACGCGACCTGGAGCGCATTGAAAAGCTCATCGAGCTCTACGAGCCCTTTATCCTTTACAACGAGCACGTCTTCGAGGCGGACAACGTCGAGCTCCTGGCCGCCGCCCTTCCGACGGAAGAGCGGGAAGCCTTTGGCTACGACCCCGGCGCGATTGACTGGTGGGAGTATTGGATCAACGTTCATGTTCCGGCGCTGCGGCGCTGGTGCTATCCGCTGATGGAAGGGCGCCCGCTCGAGAGCCGACCTCCCCGCAGCTTCCAGTGGCCCGCCGCGTCTCCCGGCCCGGCCTCGTCCGGAGAGGCGGGGCGCGCCCGCTCACCCCTAGTTCCTGAAGCCACATGGCCATCTTCGTAACCGGCTCCACAGGCTATATCGGCGCGCACATCGTGGCCGAGTTGCTGGAGCGGCACACGACGCGGCTCAATCTGCTGGTGCGCGCCCGGGACAACCGCGAGGCCGAACAGCGGCTCTGGCGCTCCTTGCAGCTGCATCTGGACTTCCCCCGCTTTTATGAGCACCTGCGCTCGCGGATAACCATCGTCCGCGGCGACATCACCGAACTGGGGTTCGGGTGCGCGGGGGACGCCTACCGGCGCCTGGCGGAGTCGACCGAGTCGGTGATTCATTGCGCGGCCTCGCTGAACCGCAAGTCGGAAAAAAGCTGCCTCAACGTCAACCTGCGCGGCACGCTGGAGGTGATCAAGCTGGCGGCGGGCGCGCGCGACCACCACGGGCTGCGCCGCTTCAGCCATGTGAGCACCGTGGCCGTGGCCGGCCACCGCCAGAATGAGGTGGTCGAAGAGGACAAGGCGATTGACTGGGAGCGCTCCGATTACGACCCCTATGCCCGAACCAAAAAGTTCTGCGAGCACATGATTCGCGAGTTGCTGCCCGACGTGCCGCGTACCATCTTCCGGCCCAGCATCGTGCTCGGGGACAGTCGCCGCCCCCAAACCACCCAGTTCGATATGGTGCGGGCTTTCGTGTTTCTGGCCGGCTTGCCGGTGCTGCCTTTCCGGGCCATCGACCGGGTCGATATTGTTCCCGTGGATTTTGTGGCCGAATCCGTGGTCGCCCTGCCCCAGAAAGAAAAGCCCGCCTACGACACCTACCACCTCGCCTCGGGGCGAAGCTCCCAGACCTACCGGGAGTTGACCGGGGCGCTGGCGGCGGCGCGGGGGAAACCCGGACCCGTGTTCTGGTCCGGCCTGGAGGCGCCGTTTCGCTGGCTCGTAAACGGGCTTTCCCATTGGCGCGGGACGCCCGTCGGCTATGGCGCTTCCCTGTTGCGGGTCTTTTTTCCCTACCTGGTGTGGAACACGGTTTTTGATAATACGCGCGTGGTGACGGAACTCGGCCGCGCTCCCAAGCCCTTTTCCGAATACGCCTACCCCTTGCTGCGGTTCAGCCAGCAGAACCATTTCACCTACCACTACCGCGAATGGCCGAGCGCCGCCGGAGAAGCCGCCGGATGATGGACCTGGTGCTGGAGGCCTGGGTCAGCTTGCTGATTGAGACCTCCAAGCTCACCTGGATTCTGGGGTTCGGGCAGCCGTGGACCCCGGGAACCAAGCTCAAGCTCCTGTTCGCGGGCTACAACGGCACGCGCAACACCGGCTCGGACGTGCGGGTGGAAGAGATGCTGCGGCAGGTGGCGTGCCTGCTAGGGCGCGAGAACGTCGAGTTGACGGTGATGACGCAAAACTTCGAGCGGACGCGGGGTTACTTTGCCGGGGCCACGCAGGTCAGGCTGCCCGACGTTTTCCCGCCGTTTCTCTACCGCGAGGTGCCGAAGCACCACGGGGTGGTGGCCTGCGAAGGCTCGATGTTCAAAAGCAAATTCGCCAACGCCTTGACGACCATGATGATCGGCTCGCTCGGCATCGCCGCCGCCCAGAACAAGCTTTCGGTGGGCTACGGCGCGGAGGCAGGCGAAATGGACGGCGCGCTGCGCAAAATGGTGCGGCGGTACTGCGGAAACTCTCTGGTGATTACCCGCAACGAGGAGTCTCGCGGTGTCCTGCGCGAACTGGGCGTGCCCACAGAATGGGGCACGGACACCGCTTGGACCTTCGAGCCGCAGGGGCCCGACTACGGCCGGCGGGTTCTGCGGGAAGCAGGCTGGGATGAAAAGAAGCCTGTGCTGGTGCTTTGCCCCATCAATCCGTTTTTCTGGCCGGTGCGGCCGTCGCTGCTGAAGCTGGCGGCACGCACGCTCACCGGCGCCTACAAGGAGAGCCAGTACCGGACGATTTATTTTCACACCTGGGGGGCGAAGCAGAAGGCGGCGTTCGAGCGGTACCTGGCAGCCTGGGGGAACGCCGCGGAGCGGTTCCGGCGCGACCGGTCGGTTTTTCCGATTGTGGTGGGAACGGAACGGCTCGACAAACGAGCGTGCGCCTGGCTCGGGGAGCGGCTGCGGGCGCCGGTGTTTACTTCGGAAGACTACGACATGTACCAGTTGGTCAGCCTGTTGCGCTGCGGGGCGTTGATGGTTTCTTCGCGTTACCACGGCATCGTCACATCCATGCCGGCGCTGGTGCCGGCAGTCGGGGTCAGCATGGACGAGCGCATCCGGAACTTGATGCACGAGCTCGGCCAGGCGCATCTTCTGCTGGATGTGAGTGACCCGGAGCTGGAAGCGAAGTTGCTGGCGGCGTTGGACAGGCTCGAGCGCGAGCGCGACGATATCCGCGAGGCCATGGGCCGCACCGTCGTCAAAAATCTCAAGGCTATGGCGCGGATGGGGGTTTACTTCGAGCAACAAGTGCAGCGGCAATACCCGGAGTTTCCCGTCCGGCGCGGGGTGGCGGGCTGGGAGGACTACTTGCCGCCGCTCAGCCCGACCCTGCGCCGATTGGTTGAGACCTACGACTGAGTCGCTGTCGCGACGGTGGAAGGATCGGCTGCCGTGAACTTTCTTGAGCACATCTTCAGCCGCCTGCGTGAATCCGCGGCGCGGCCTGTTCTCCAAGAGGTGCGCGAGGGTCGCATTGTCTCCGCGACCGGCGGAGAGTTGCTGGCTTTGATTGGCCGCGCGCGCGCCTTCTTGGCGGAAAAGAGCTTTCAGAAAGGCAACCGCGGCGCTTTGCTGGCCCACAACAGCATTGGCTGGGCCGCGCTGGATTTGGCGATTATGGCCGAAGGCGGAGTGGTGGTGCCGCTCTACGCCCGGCAGGCGCCGGCGGAGCTGGTCGCCATGCTGAAAGACAGCGCCCCGGCTCTGGTGTGCTGCGGCGATGAATCGCTGCGGAAGAGTATTCAATCGCTCTGGCCCCAGGCGCCTCCTCTTCTTCTTTTCGACGAGGTGTTCTCTTCCGCCCGGCCGGCGAAGGAGATGAGCGAAACCCCCGGCGCGCTAGCCGACTCTGACCCGGTGACGATTATTTATACCTCTGGGACGTCAGGCGAGGCCAAGGGAGTGGTTCTGACCGCTGGCAACCTCAACCACATGCTGCGCTGCACCTCCGAGCGGCTCGATCAACTGATGGGAACGCAGTCCGCCCCGGAGCAGGTCTTCCATTACCTGCCCTTTTGCTTTGCCGGCTCATGGATTCTCTTGCTTTCCTGCCTGTCCCGCCACAGTACCATCACGCTCTCAACGGATCTGACCAAATTGCCTGAAGAAATGGCCCTAGCCGCGCCACAGTACTTCCTCAATGTCCCGGCCTTGCTGGAGAGAGTGCGAAAGAGCGTCGAAGACCAGCTTGAGAAGCGCGGAGGTTTTGCGAAGGCGCTTTTCACAAAGGCAAAACATGCCTTTTTCAAGCAGCAGTCCGGCGAAGTACGCTTTCTCGACTCCCTCTGGCTTTTCTTAGCTCGCGCCGCGATTTTTCCGGCTATTCGGAAAAAGTTAGGCCCCAACCTGAAAGCCCTCATCTGCGGCTCGGCGCCCTTGGTCGAGGAGACCCAACTATTTTTTCTTATGTTGGGCCTGCCGGTCCTGCAGGTCTATGGCTTGACCGAGACGACTGCCATCTGCACTATGGACATTCCCGGTCGAATCAAGCCCGGCTGGGTGGGGTACGGGATTTCGGGAACGGAAATGAAGCTCGGCGAGAGCGGCGAAATTCTGGTTCGCGGCCCGCACATTTTTCCCGGCTATTGGAAGCGGCCGGAGGAGACGGCGAGGGTTCTGCGCGACGGCTGGTTCCACACCGGCGACCAGGGGGAGAGGGACGCCGCGGGCAACTGGCGCATCATCGGGCGCGTGAAAAATCTTCTCATTCTCAGTTCGGGTCACAACATTGCTCCGGAGCCGCTGGAGGAGATGCTGGGACAGTTGCTCACGGGAGCGCAACACGTGATGCTGGTGGGGAACGGCCGGAGGCACCTGGCGGCGCTGGTCACGGGCTCGGTGAGCCACGGGGAGGTGGAGCCGGCGTTGGGCGCTTTGAACACAAGCCTGCCGCACTACAAACAAGTCCACGCCTTCCGAGTCCTTACCGAACCCTTCAGCATCGAAAACGGGCTCCTGACCGCCAACGGCAAGCTGAAGCGGGATGCCATCGTGGCGCGCTATCAGGCGGAGGTGGAGGAGCTGTACCGTCGCTGAAGATGGCTAGACCGTGGAGTGGCGGGAGAACGTTGCCTACTCCTCCTACTCCTCATTAGAATAGGCCGTCCGCTCAATGACTCAATTCACCGGCAAAACGCTGTCCTGGGGTGTGGTGGACGCCGTGCTGGAGCTGGCGCTCCACCGGCCTCCCTGCAACGAACTGGGCTCGGCCACGCTGGCGGAGCTTGAGCAGTTTGTGGACGTACTGGCCTCCGTGCCGGCCAGGACGCGGGTGTTGATCGTCCACAGCACCCTGGCGGCGGGGTTCTGCGCCGGGGCGGACCTCCGGGAGCTCTACACCCGCTCGCAGGAAGCCTCCCCGGAGGCGCGGGTGGCGGGCGTGCGCGATTTTCTCCAGCGAATCCACCGCGTGCTGAACTTCATCGATTCCTCTCCGCTGACGACGATTGCGGCCGTTCACGGCGTGACCTTCGGGGGAGGATTTGAGCTGGCGCTAGCTTGCGATTTGATTATTGCCGACAAGATGACCCGCTTTTGCTTTCCCGAGCTTCGCCTGGGTTTGATTCCCGGCTTTGGCGGCATTCCGCGGCTGAAGCGCGACCTGGGGAACGCGGTGGTGCGCGACCTGTTGCTGACGGGGCGCAGCCTCAATGCCAGCAAGGCTCTTTCGGTCGGCCTGGTGAGCCAGGTGGCCGCCGAGGGAGAAGCGTTGCGCGTGGCTCGCGCCGCGGCCGCGCAGCTCAGGAAGCTCGACCCGCTGACCAGCGCCACCGCCAAACAGTTTCTCAAGCCCATCCCCTACGAAGAGATGCGGCGCGAGATTGAGATTTTCTGCGACCTGTTCACGCGGCCGGCCGTCGAGGCCGGCCTGCGCAAGTTCGTGGAAAGCAAAGACCCCTTGCCTTATTTACCATGACACGATGAGGATGAACTGAGATGCGAACCTTGCCGCAGACCTTGGGAGAAATCCTCGATTTGACGGCCCAGCATTTCACCGTGCCCCGCGAGAGTCTCTCGCCGGACGACGACTTCTTCGAAAAGCTGGGGATCAACAGTTTGCAGGCCCTGGAGCTGTTGACGCGGATCGAGAGTCATTTCGGCATCGAGCTGCCTGATTACGAGCTGCAAGGGGTGACGGACTTCCGCACTCTCGCCGAGCGGATTCAAGCCCGCCTTTAGCCACTGAGGCGCAGAGACACAGAGGAAAAGCAGGTTCCTCGCTCCGCTCGGAATGACAGGCACTCTATAATTCACTCCGTTATTCAATGCTGGACTTGAGCAAATATGAGTCGCTGGGGGAGGCGCTGCGGGAGGCGCTGGAGCGCTGGGCCGACGAAGTCTGCCTGATCGAAGCCGACCGCGAGCGGGAGAACACCCGGCTCACTTACCGACAGTTCAAAGAGGCCGCCCTGCCGCTGGCCGGGGCGTTAGAAGAGCGGGGCTTCGGTCCCGACCATCGCGCAGCCACCCTGATGAGCAATCAGTCCAAGTGGCTGATTTCAGCCTGCGCGATTTTCTACCGGGGCGGGGTGCTGGTGCCGCTCGACTTCAAGCTGACCCCGCAGGAGCACCGGGCGCTGCTGGCGCACTCGAAGGCGAGCGTGCTCATCATCGAGCATTATCTCTGGCGCGCGCTGGTGGCGGCCGGAGGCGTCGAGGGCACGAGCCTTGAGACCGTATGGGTCACCGAGGCACCGCCGGGAGCTGATCTGGCGGGAGCGTTTCGCTGGGAGGAAGCCAAAGGCAAAGGGAACCCTCTCATCGTGCGGCGTGGCCGGGGAGACTGGGCCTCCATCGTCTATTCCTCCGGCACCGGGGGGCGGCCCAAGGGCTGCGTGATGACGCACGAGAATTATCTCGAGCAGTGCATCGCCCTCACGGCGCTCTATCCCTTCTGGCCCGGGGTGCGCTACCTGAGCATCCTGCCCACCAACCACGCCATTGACTTCATGGTGGGTTTCATCGGGCCTTTTGTTTGTGGCGCAGCGGTAGTCCATCTGCGCACCCTGCGGCCCGAGTACGTGCGCGAGGCTTTTCCGCGCTACAAGATTACTTACATGAGCCTGGTTCCTCTGGTGCTCAAGAACCTGGAACGCGGCCTGAAGGAAAGATTCGCTGCGCTCCCGTCTCACAAGCGATTTATTCTTGACGCCCTGGTTGGGTTGAACCGGCTGCTGACCCGCAAGCGGCCCCACCTGAAGCTGAGCCGGTGGCTGCTCGGCGACATCCACCGGGCTTTTGGCGGCGAGTTGCGAGCGTTGTTCGTGGGCGGAGCCTTTACCGAGGCCTCCACGCTGCAATTCTTCTACGACCTGGGGATTCCTGTGGCCAACGGCTACGGGCTGACGGAAGCCGGGACAGCGGTGACCTTGAATGATTTCAATCCCTTTCGCCCCGATACGGTGGGCAAACCACTGCCGGGGATGGAAGTTAAGATTGTCAATCCGGATTCGGAAGGGATCGGCGAAGCCGCCGTGCGTAGCAAGACGGTGATGTCGCACTATCTCGACGATCCGGAGTTGACCGCGGAAACGATTGTGGACGGCTGGCTCATGACCGGCGACCTCGGGCGGTTGGACGCCAGCGGCCACCTGCAACTCTTCGGCCGGAAGCAGAACATGATCGTCACTGAAGGCGGCAAGAATATCTATCCCGAGGACATCGAGACGGTTTTCGAGGGCCTGCCCGTCAAGGAGTTTTGCCTCTTTGCGGCCAACTACTTGTGGCCGCAGCACGGGCTGGGCGGAGAGCAGCTCGTGTTGGTGTGGCATCTGGAGCCCGGGCAGTCGGTCAGCGACGCCCTGCGCAACGACTTGATCCTCCGCAATCGCCGCCTGCCGGACTTCAAGCGCATCCGCGGCACGGTGCTCTGGGAGCGAGACTTCCCTCGGACCGCTTCTCTCAAGATTAAGCGCCGCGAGCTGGCCGAGGAAATTCGGAAACGCCTCGACCGCAGCGCCGTGGTGGGCTTGTGAGCGAGTCCCTCCGGCCGCGCCCCTCAGGAGCATGAGAAAAGCCTACTTCGTGGTTCGCTGTCTGTTCTTGTGGGTCATCAGCGCGCTGCATTTTTTCCCGGTCTGCACGTTTTTAGTGCTGCTGGGGCTGGTGATTGATCCCCGCAAGAATGACTGGCCGCAGCGCGTCTTCTTCCGCAACATCCTCCGTCTGGCGGGGGCGCGGCTGGAAGTGCGGCGCGCGCCCGGCTTTGACCCCGAGCGTACGAGTATGTTCATCTGCAACCACGTGAACCTTTTCGATGCCTTCGTTATTTATTCCGCGATTCCGCAGTTCGTGCGCGGCTGGGAGCTGGAGACGCATTTCACCATTCCCGCCTACGGCTGGATGATGGGAAAGTTCGGCAACATTCCGGTGCCGGAGAACACCGCCAGCCTGGCAACCTTCAAGGAATTGCTGCGGCGGACGCGGACAGCCCTTGATGCCGGCATCAGCGTGATTGTGTTTCCGGAGGGGTCGCGCACGCGGGACGGGCGCATGGGCCCGTTTGCGGAAGGTGTCTTTCGCATGCTGCCTCATCTCCAGTACCCGGTGGTGCCGATGAGCATCGTCGGCGCCTTCGAGTGGTTCCGCACCGGCGACTGGATGCTCCACCCCGCCACGATAACCGTCTACCTCCACGACACTCTCGAAACCCGGGGGATGGCACGCGACGAGGTCGAAGCCTTCCAGCAGCGGGTCCATGAAACTGTGGCCCAACCGGTTCACGAGGCCCTGGAGCGCCGCCGGGACGGTGAGTGAGCCGAGAAGAGTTAGGCAGGAAGACGCAAGCCGGGAAGCACACGGCCGGCCTGGGTTTCGCGCCAGGTATAGGCGATGCGATGAGTCACGGTCAGCGTCGCGAGCACGGCAATCGTCCACAGCACCGGCGCCATGCGGTTGAAGAGGCCGCCCAAAATCAGCAGAACCACGCGTTCGGGGCGCTCCATGAAGCCGACCTTGCAGGTGGGAATGATGGATTCGGCGCGGGCGCGCGAGTAGCTCACCATGAAGGAGCTCACCATGGCGACGATGGCCAGCACCACGTAAAGGAAGCGGCCGATTTTGGCGTAATAGATCAACAAACCCAGATAGAGCATCATGTCGGAGTAGCGATCGAGCGTGGAATCAAAAAAGGCGCCGAAGGCCGTTACCCGTCCCTGCTTGCGCGCCACCTGACCATCGGCGATATCGAGGAAACCCGCCAGGAAGATTACCGCCGCGCCCCAGCGAAAATCACCGCGGGCGAAGAAAACCGCGGCCACGGTATTCACCGCCAGACCCAGCAGGGTCAGCAGGTTGGGATGGATGCCGGTGGCCGCCAGACCGGCGACAATCTTCTCCAGCAGCCAGCGGCTGCCCTGACCGATCAAACGTGTGTACACAGGTGGCCCGCTCGCGAGCCGAATTTTCCTTCGCCCGAATGATATGCTAGCTGCCCACAGCTCTCAAGCCGAGTGGCGCGGAGAATTTCGACGGCGCCGGATGTTCTCTACGGCTGCGGAATGGCGGCCGCGGCGGGCAGGTGTTCAGCCTTCCAACGCATGGCCGAGGTGATGCGCACGCGACCGCTGGGGTGGTCGTAAAAGATGAACTCTTCGAGCGGGCCGGGGTCGAGCTTGCGGTAGTCGGCCAGCTTCAACGACGCTTCGGCAAAGCCGTCCGGCTGCTGGGCGGCGTTGAGTCCAAAGATGTCGGCCTCGTACTCGACAGTGCGAACAAAAGAGTTTCCCACCGGCGTCAACACGAAGAAGAACATAGACAGTAGCAGCATGGCCAGCGGCAGCACGGCCACGTCAGTGAGGTCGCGGATACCCCAGCGCTCGCCCCAACGCGCCAGTGTCCAGTTCAGGCCCCCGTTCACGCAGGCGAAGGCAATCACCAGAATCACGCCGAAAAACAACAATAGTTTGTAGCCATGGTTGAGGACGTAGTGCCCCATTTCGTGGCCCATCACCGCCTGTATTTCCTCGGGCGAGCAGCGCTTGAGCAGGTTGTCGTTCAGCGTGATGCGCTCGGTGCCCAGAAATCCGCTGACGTTGGCGCTGATGCGCGTGGTCTGGCGCGAGGCGTCCATTTCGTAGACGTCGGTGGCGGGAATGCCGTTGGCGCGTGCCAGGCTCAGGATGGGGTCTTTGATCCTGGGATCCTCGAGCTTCTTATAGGTGTTGAACAGCGGACGGATGTACACCGGCCCGATCATCACCGTGAAGGCCAGAAAGAGAATGGTCACCACTGCGCCCCACACCCACCAGGTGCGGCCCAGACGCCGAACAATTCCAAACAGCGCGGTCACGAGAACACTCCCCAGCACGAGGCCGACGGCCGATCCGACAAGCTGGTCGCGCATCCAGCCGCCGAAATTCTGCGTAGCCAGGCCGTACTGGTGTTCGCGAAAGTAGCCCTCATAGACGTTCAGGGGAAAGTTGAGAATCGCGACCAGAACAAAGAATTGCCCAAAGTAGAGCATGGTTTGGAGCGGCCGCCGTGGGGTGAGCCGTTCCGCCTGGTCGCGCATCCGCGCCGACAACCGGGTGAACAGCAACAGCAGCATCACCGCCGCGCCATAGAGAAAATCCCAGAGCATCAGCCAGTAACCCCCTTCGAAGTAGGCGTCGGAGCGAGCCTTCTTGTCGGGCGGGACTTTTGCCAGGTACGCGTCCGTGGCTGCCTTGACATCGAAGGCGGGCTGCGCCGGCGCGGCGTTGCCACCGGCGGCGGCCGGCGGTGCCTGGGCCGAAGCGGAAGCCGCGAACCAAAAAACGCATAGCCCGATGGAAAGCCAACGAAGGGAAACTCGCATCGAGGCCACCTCCTCGCGAGCACCGGAGAGAGCGGCTTATCCTACTCCTTTCTAAGAAGCCGTACGTGCTTGACTTGGGCGAAGGGCAGGGGCAAGATGCGCCGCATCCCTTTTAACGGAATCTTCGCCCCGCGAGGAGGAATCATGCACAGAGCGAGCCTGCCCGGTTGGTTCAGTGACCGGCCGCAGCGGAAGCACCGCCTGCCGACTGGCGTGATCGTGCTGGTTCTGGTCGCGGCGTTCGCCGCTCCGGCCGCGGCGCAGTCCCCCCAGCACCCCTTGGATGGCCTGACGGGTCCGGAGTTCTGGACGCTATTTGAAGTGATGAAAGCCTCGGGCCGCACCGATGAGAAAACGCGCTACTCGCTGATCACCCTGCACGAGCCGCCCAAGGAGGAAGTGCTGCGGTGGAAGCCCGGGCAGGCGTTCCCGCGCGAGGCCCTGGCGGTAATCCGGCAAGAGACCAAGACCTACGAAGTGGTCGTGGATCTGAGCGCCCGCAAAACGGTTCTCTGGCGAGAAATCAAAGATGTGCAGCCCAATCTGACGATGGAGGAGCTCCGGGGCGCCGGCGAGGCCGTGAAGGAGAACTCGGACTGGCAGGCGGCCATGCGCCGCCGCGGCATCACGGATTTCGAGACGGTGCACTGCTATGGCATCTCGCCGGGTTACTTCGGCACGCCAGAAGAGCAAGGGCGGCGACTCCAACGCGTGGTTTGCACGGACAGTCGCGGCACCTGGAACCCGGATGCGCGGCCCATTGAAGGCCTCATCGTGCTCTGGGATGCCGATGCGAAAAAGGTCCTGCGCATCATTGACACCGGCCCCGTGCCCGTGCCGCGCACGGCGGCGGACTACGCCCCCGAGTTGATCGGGCCGCTGCGCGAAATACCCACGCCGCTCCGGGTCGAGCAACCGCTGGGGCCGAGCTTTCGCGCCAGCGGTCACGAAGTCAGTTGGCAGAAGTGGAGCTTTCAGTTCCGCCTCGACCCGCGGGTTGGGCTCGTAGTCTCGACCGTGCGCTATGCCGAGGGCGACCAGGCGCGCTCGGTGCTCTACCAGGGATCGCTCTCGGAAATTTTTGTTCCCTACATGGACCCGAACGAAGGCTGGTACCACTGGACGTACTTCGATGCCGGCGAGTTTCCCTTCTTCGGCTTCGGCACTCCGCTCGAGCCCGCTAGCGACTGCCCGGAGAACGCCGTCTACTTCGACAATGTCTACGCCGACGAGCGCGCCATCCCGCACCGCGTGCGCCGCGCCGTTTGCCTGTTCGAGCGCTACGCTGGTGATATGGCCTGGCGGCACCGCGGCGAAGACGACATCGTCGAGAGCCGCCGCCGGCGCGACTTGGTGCTGCGGACCATCGCCACTTTCGGCAACTACGACTACCTGTTTGACTGGGTGTTCCTGCAGGACGGCACCATCAAGGTAGTGGTGGCGGTGACCGGGATTGACGCCGTTAAGGCGGTCGCGGTGCGAACCGCCGCCGAAGATCACGACGGCCGCGCCCAGGCCTACGGCCGCTTTATCGCTGAGAACACCGTGGCGGTAAACCACGACCACTTCTTTTCTTTTCGTCTCGACCTGGATGTGGATGGGATTACCAACAGCTTCATCCAGGATCAGCTCCGCACCGAGCGGCTGCCCGACAGCCATCCCCGCAAAAGCCTCTGGGTGGCCACGCCGGAGACTTTGCGCACCGAGCAGCAGGCCAAGCTGCATATCAGCATGGAAAAGCCGGCGGTGTGGCGCGTGGTGAATCCGAATGTGAAGAATCCGCTCGGCTATCCGGTGGGCTACGAGATCAGGCCGGGACACAACGCCATGACGCTGCTCTCGGCTGACGATTACCCGCAGCGCCGCGCGGGCTTCAGCCAATACCAGTTGTGGGTCACGCCCTACCGGCCGGACGAGCGGCACGCGGCCGGCGAGTACATCACGCAGAGCAAGGGCGGCGACGGCTTGCCGGCTTGGACGAGCGCCGACCGTCCCATTGAAAACACCGACCTGGTGGTCTGGTACACGGTGGGCTTGCACCACGTGCCGCGCGCGGAGGACTGGCCGGTGACGCCGACCAGTTGGCACGAGTTTGAGCTCAGGCCCTACAACTTCTTCGCGCGCAACCCGGCCCTCGACCTCCCCCCTTCCGGACATTGAGACGGGCTACAGGATGTAAAAGGAGGCGCGCCCCGCGGGACGATTGTAGGACTCTTTAGCGTTGTTTCTTGCCCCGCAGGAACCCGACCAGCAGCAAAGCAACTCCCGCAACCAGCACGCTGCCGACTCCCAGCAATTTCCCCGTGTGGCGCCAATCATCGGCTACGGTCAGAAACCCCATCACGGCGAGCACGACCAGCGCCGCCCCTACTCCCTTCAGCCACCGCATCGGCTTTCGCAACCTACCCTCGGAAAGAATTTGCTTCGCTCATGGCTGTGAGCGCCCGGCCTTCAGGCTTTGCGCCAGACAGGGGAAGCATGGATAGAGTGGCGCGCCCTAGGGGACGATTTTAGAACTTTCGGAATCTGCCGGACTGTGGTACAAACTTCATATTACAGACTTTTTTTTGCTGACCATTGAGTCTGGCTTGCACTGATCAGGGTTAATGGAACACGGTCCGTTTTCTTCATGGAGGTCCAGAATGCGCATTTCTGTGTCCCGTCGCAACTTTCTCCTGATGGGTTCCGCACTGATAGCCCCGAGGCTCGCCACGGCCGGCCAGGGTCCGGGCGCGGTCGCGCCTGCGGCGGCAGGTCCGGCTCCCAGGACCGGTGCTCCAATGGATGACACGAAAGGCCGGGTTGTCAGGTTCGAGGCGAAGCCTGAGTCAATCGCGATCGATACCGCAAGGACTGCGGTGATCGTCGTCGACATGCAGAATGACTTCGCCACCAAGGGTGGCATGTTCGACCGGGCTGGAAGAGATATTTCCATGATTCAAAGGGTCGTCGGCCCCACAGCAAAAGTCCTGGCCTCAGCTCGCCACGCGGGAATGAAGATTGTTTATCTCAAGATGGGGTTTCATCCCAATCTCTCAGATCTGGGTTCTGAAGGCTCAGCGAACCGGGCGCGGCACCGGCGGTTTGGCGTCGGGGAAACCGTTCGTGCCCCTAACGGTATGGAAAGTCGAAATCTAATTCGCGACACATGGAGCACAGATATTGTACCCGAACTTAAGCCGCAAGCCGAAGATAGTGTCATCTACAAGCATCGATTCAGCGGCTTCTATCAAACCGACTTAGACGCAACGCTCAAACAGCTGGGGGTCAAATACCTCATCGTCACTGGATGTACCACGAGTGTATGCGTGGAGTCGACAGTCAGAGATGCGACGTTCAGAGATTATTCATGTGTGTTGCTTGCGGACTGTATGGGCGAGCCGATCGGACACGACTTGCCAAGAAGCAATCATGAAGCATCCCTCTTTGTTATCCAAGAGTCGTTCGGCTGGGTTTCCGACTCGGACAAATTCACAAGAGCCCTCGAAACGCGACCGATTGCCGCGGCACAAGAGCAGCCGTAGAAACACAGAGTGTTCGGAGCATTGCAGAGCTGGCGCGCCCGGAGGGATTCGAACCCCCGACCTTCTGGTTCGTAGCCAGACGCTCTATCCAACTGAGCTACGGGCGCACCGGATAGAAACGATTCTAGGGGCGGGCCGCGAGCGTTGTCAACGCAACGCACCGGTCCTCAGCGGCTGCGCCTATAGCGAGCCGAGCGATTCCCAAAGGGGGCGAAGGCTTCCCATCGTGGGAGCCAATGCGCCCCACCTGTTCGCCGCCCGTCCAAAATCCTTTGAAAAAGCAGGAGAAAAACACGTGCAAGTTTGGCAGCCATCCTGCTCTATAGGTAAGCTGAAGAGTGGCGGCTCGCGCTCTGCGGAACTAGCAGCCTGGCGGCCGGCGTGGCGAGCGCAACCCTCGCACCCGGCCCCAGGCTGTTGGTTTTTATTCCGCACGGTGGTCCTCTCACAGGCCCGGAGAACTGCATCGCCAACCCCAACTCAGGCGGCCACAAGCTGACCTGAGCCCCTCCGGTGCGAGCTGCCACCTTCCTCGTTTTTACTCGAGGCTGGCGCCTGCGGCCGCCTCTCTCAGGCGACGAGGCGATCGAGCGCGACGCGCTCGGTGAGCGGAATCCCGGCCCCGCGCACCCCGTGCACAACTTCCGTTTCCTTGAGGCGCGAGGCGTCGTACTCGATGCGGACCATGGAGTTGGCTTCGTCGAGCCGCAGGCGGCGGATGCCGTACTGGCTGGGCAACTCTCCCAGACGCTTCAGTTGCGCGGGGGTGAGTGGTCCGGCGTAGCGGTAGTTGACTTCCAGAAAAGTCATTTGTCGGAGGCGATTCCGTTCTGCGAAGGAAGATTATACCGCGCCAGCGGGCGGCGGAATCCTTACGCTGCGGCGCTCTTCACTGCGCCGGCGCCAGCGGCAGCGCGGGCTCAGGATGGAGCGCCAGAATGTAGGACTCGCCCAGGCCGCGGTACACCTGCGCGGCGACCTGGGCGGCCTTGCCGCCGTTAAAGACCGAGCCTCCCCGCAACAGCACCACCACCGCCAGCCGCTTCCCCGACGTCAGCTCTCCGTAGGAAGCAAACCAGCCCAAGCGGGCGCGTTCCTCGCTGCAGGTTCCGGTCTTGCCGAGGATGTGCTCCTCGGTATCGCCGCTGGAGCGCGCCGTGCCGTAGAGCACCGCGGCTTCCATTCCAGCCCGCAGCTCGGGCAGCCAGCGCTGGATGGGAAGCTGGCGCTTGACCCGCGGCTTGAAGGACAGTTGTTCCTCCTCGGTGCGCGAATACTGGAGATAGTAGAGGGTGCCGCCATTGGCGAAGGCCGCCATCAGCGCCGCCAGTTGCAGGGGTGTAGTCTTGATTTCTTCTCCGTAACTCGACATCCGCGCCACGCCGCCGTTGGCGGGAGGATCGGTGGGGAAAGCGCCGGGGTATTCGCCATCGATGAGGTAGCCGGCCAGCTCGCCGAAGCCCAGCAGGCGCGCGTAGGCGGTGACTTTTTCAAAACCCATCTGCCCGCCCAGCATTTCAAAGAAGCGGTTGTCGGAGTAGGCCAGAGCTTCGGTGAGATTGATGGATTTTTGCCGAGAAACCCGCAGCAGCGTGTCTCCAGTAATCAGACCTTCTTCCAGCGCGCCCAGCGCGATGGCCACCTTGATGGTGGAGCAGGGTTTGAAGCCGGCCGAAAGCGCCAGGGACTGATTGACGATGGTCAGGACCCGGCCGGTGTCGGCCTCCACCACCACCACGCTGCCATTGAACCGGCCCAGGGCGCGAACCGCCACCGCGCGCACCTCCGGGTTCTCGGCTCCGGTGTTGTCCTTGGCAGAAGGATTGCCGTAGCTCGGCACCGCATAGCGAGCGGCGCGGCGCCGCGGCGTCTTCTTCTTGGTTGCCGCAGACAGGGAGAAGGCGCAGGACAGCAAGGAGAGAAGCAGCAGGAGAATCCACCAGCGCGCGTGGTATTTCACTCTCATCGTTACCCCTGAGAACTTTTGGTTACTGCTACGGCGCTGCGAGGTGAGAGTTATTGTAAGGAAGCGGCCCACCGGATGCAAGAGTTTTTTTCGCCACCGGCAGCGGACGGGGATTCCTCACCGCGGTTTCGGCCGGGGAATGGGCGCCGCCTCTTCGGGTTGAACCGCGGCCGCGGCGGGCAAGCCCAGTTTCTGGCGCAGCGCGGCGTCGAGCTTATCCCGCACGTCGGGGTGCTCGCGCAGAAAGAGCCGGGCGTTGTCGCGCCCCTGGCCAATGCGCTCGCCCTCGTAGGTGAACCAGGCGCCGCCGCTCTTCTCGACCAGGCCCTGCGTGGTTCCGAGATCAATCAGGTCGGTCTCGCGCGAAATCCCTTCCCCGTAGAGCAAGTCGAATTCGGCCTCCCGGAAGGGCGCCGCCAGCTTGTTCTTCACCACTTTGGCGCGCGTGTGGTTCCCGATCACCTGCTCGGCGGATTTGATGGCGGCGATGCGGCGGATGTCAATGCGGATATCGGAGTAGAACTTGAGCGCCCGGCCGCCCGGGGTGGTCTCCGGGTTGCCGAACAGGATGCCAATTTTCATCCGCAGCTGGTTGATAAAAATCAAACAGGTCTTCGACTTGTTCACAATCGCCTTCAGCTTCCGCAGCGCTTGCGACATCAGCCGGGCTTGCAGGCCCATCTGCGGCTCCCCCATCTCCCCTTCCAGCTCCGCTTTGGGTACCAGCGCCGCCACCGAATCCACCACCACCACATCCAGCGCCGCCGAGCGGATCAGGGTTTCCGCAATCTCCAGGGCTTGCTCGCCGTAGTCCGGCTGCGAGACCAGCAGGTTGTCAACGTCCACGCCCAGCGCGCTCGCATAGCGGGCATCCAGAGCGTGCTCGGCGTCAATAAAGGCGGCCACCCCGCCCATCTTCTGGGCGCTGGCAATCACTTGCAGGGCAAGCGTGGTCTTGCCCCCCGCTTCGGGCCCGAAGATTTCCACCACGCGTCCGCGCGGCATCCCGCCTACGCCCAGCGCCAGGTCGAGCGAGAGGGTGCCGGTGGGAATCACCGCCACGGGAACCAGTATGTCTTTCGTCCCCAGGCGCATGATGGAGCCCTTGCCGAACTGCTTCTCGATCTGCGTGACCGCCAGGTCTAACTGGCGTTTGCGCTCATCTGTCATTGTTTCATCCTCTCTAGGATTCGGTGTCCGGGGGCGGCTCTTGGTCGAGGGCCGCGCTCATTTCCTCTTCCGCAGTTTCGAGAAGGGTGCGCGCGCGGGCCTCGTCTTTCTGCGCCACCCACAGACTGGTCTCATAGCGTCCGCCCGCCAAGACCATCCCGGCGTCCAGGCTCGAGAAGCACTCTACCTTGTTGTCGAGCAGGATCTGTTCCATCAGTTTGGCCTGCAGGGGATTCAATCCCACCCACACCCGCACGGTGTTTTCGCCCGCTTCCACGGTGTTCTGGTGCTTCTTTCTAGCGCGATTCCCACAACAAAAGCAATACGGCCACGTTCACGACGTGGCTGAACAGTCACAATCGGCACCAGACCTTGAGCCGCGCCACCAGGGCCCAGACGAGATACGGTGCCACGATGACCGTGCCGGCCGCCGCGAGAAAATTGGCGAGCCAGAGCCAGCGGGGCAGCGTTCCCGCCAGCGACAGGCTGGCCACCAGTCCCGTCAGAGCGTAGAAGCCAATCCCGACCAGGGCGTTGGGCACACCCAGCAGACGCGCATAGGGGGTTTCGAGGATGGTCAAGCAGGTGCGTTCCTCGCGCCGGCAGAGCGCCGGGGGAAGTTCAGGCGACTGGAGCCGGCCGTAGTAAACCAGGGTGAAGTAAAGCGAAATGCCCGCCCCGGCCAGCGCCAGCCCCAGCAGTAGCCAATGACTCAAGGTGTCCTGCCTCGTCCCGTTCCAACTCTACAGGCACTGTTGCTCTGTTGCCTCTACCGGCGTGAGCAGAGAGTTGGAACGGGACTAGCGCTCGACCGCCAGAGCTACGGCGTTGCCGCCGCCCAGGCACAGCGCCGCGATGCCGCGCTTGACCTTCCGCCGCGCCATCTCATGCAGGAGCGTCACCAGCAGGCGCGCGCCGCTGGCTCCGATGGGATGACCCAGCGCCACCGCGCCCCCGTTGACGTTCACCCGGGCGGGGTCGAGCTGCAACTCGCGCATCACCGCCAGCGCCTGCACGGCAAAGGCTTCGTTGAGCTCGTAGAGGTCCACTTGGTCGCGGGTCCAGCCGATTTTCTTCAGCAGGCTGTTGATGGCATCTACCGGCGCCATCATCACCCAGCGCGGCTCGACCCCGCTCACCGCCTGGCCGACGATGCGCGCCAGCGGCGTCTTGCCGTTCTTCGCCGCCCACTCTTCCGACGTCACTACCAGCGCCGCCGCGCCGTCGTTCGTCCCCGGGGCGTTCCCGGCCGTTACGGTGCCGTCTTTCTTGAAGGCCGGCTTCAAACTGGCGAGCCTTTCGAGCGTCGTGTCTTCGCGGGGCGACTCGTCTTTGGTAAAGCGCAGGGGTTCGCCCTTCTTCTGCGGAATTTCGATCGGAAGAATTTGCGATTCGAATCGGCACTCCTTGCCAGCCGCCACGGCTTTCTGGTGGCTTTCTAACGCAAAGCGGTCCTGTTCCTCGCGGCTGATTTTGTATTTTTCGGCCACCAGCTCGGCCGTGATTCCCATGTGGAAATCTTCGTAGACGTCCCACAGCCCGTCAGTAATCATCGAGTCGAGCAACTGCGCATGGCCCAGGCGGAAGCCTTCGCGGGCCTTGGGCAGGATGTAGGGACAGTTGCTCATCGATTCCATCCCGCCTGCCACCACCACCTCAGCGTTTTCGGTGGCGATGGCCTGCGCCGCTAGCGCCACCGCCTTCAAGCCCGAGCCGCAAACCTTGTTGATGGTCATGGCGGCCACCTGCGGCCGCAACCCGCCACGCAGCCCGGCTTGTCGTGCCGGGTTCTGCCCCAGCCCGGCCGACACCACGTTGCCCATAATGATCTCGTTAACACTCTCCGGCTCCACGCCCGCCCGCTTCACCGCCTCCGCCACCACTTGGGCGCCCAGCGCGGGGGCCGAAAACGGCGCCAGCGTCCCCATGAATTTGCCAATCGCCGTCCGCACGGCGCTCACGATGACCGCTTGCCTCATGGCCTTCTCCTTCTCTTCCAGACGATTATAAGTCGGTTGAGGGTATTGTTACTACCCCACCTGCCCCTTACACGCGGCTTCCTGATAAACTTGGAGCAGCTTCGCCGGCATAATGGGAGCCTGCATGGATGTTGTCCCCACAACTCCCGGTCGAAAAGCAACGCTTGAACCGCTGAGCAGTGCTCACTCGCTGATTGTTTCGCAGAAAAAGGAGTGGGCAGAGATTCTGCTCGGCTTCGAGACCAGAAACAGGTATGTGGTGTTCGACCAGCAGGGACAGGAACTGTTCTTGGCGGCGGAGGTGGCCGGGTCGTTTCTTGCCCGCCTGTTCTTGGGGAGCGCCCGTCCCTTTACGATGCATATTCTGACGCCCGACCAGCAACCGCTGCTCGTGATCGAAAAGCCGTTTCGATTCTTTTTCTATCGGTTCAACGTCTTTAATGCGAGTCACAAATTCTTTGGTACGATCCAAGCCCGATTTTCAATCGTGCGCAGAGTCTATTCAGTCTGGGACTCCTCCGACAAAGAGATCTTTCGAATCATCGGCCCCTTCTGGCATCCGTGGACGTTTCAAGTTCAGCAGGGAAATGGGACTATGGGGCAGATCGTTAAGAAATGGAGCGGAACGTTCAAAGAAGTCTTTACCGACACAGATAACTTTGGTGTCGACTTCCCGGTTGAATTCGATGTAGTAAAGAAGGCCCTACTACTCGCCGCGGTATTCTTGATTGATTTTGCCCATTTCGAGAACGGCCACGCACACCCCGCCGATGCCCTCGATGTTGTCGATCTCCTGACCCAATGAGGACTCCGGCGGTTTTGGATCTCAACCCCCAGCAGCGCGCCGCCGTGGAGCATCTCCACGGGCCGCTGCTGGTGATTGCCGGCGCCGGCACCGGCAAGACCCGCGTCATCACCGAGCGCGTCACCTACTTACTCGAAACCATCCCGGAGCTCGAGGGGGAAAACCTTCTCGCCATCACCTTTACCGAGAAAGCCGCCGCGGAAATGCAGGCGCGCATCCGCCGCGCCGGGGACAAACGCGCCGAGCGCGTCGGGGTCTACACCTATCACGCTTTCTGCTACGACCTACTGCAGCGCCATCAGCAAGCGCTGAAAATCCTCGACAACTACGACTATTGGATTTTCCTGCGCCGGCGCCTGGACCGGCTCGGCCTCAACCTCTTCCTGCGCCTCTCCGAGCCTGGCCGCTTTCTCAATGACTTCCGGGAGTTTTTCTCCCGCTGCCAGGACGAGCTGGTGAGTCCGGAGGATTACGCGCGGCATGTGGACAAACTGGCGGCGCGCTTCGAAGAGGAAAAGATTTGGCTCGGGGACGACGAGAAGCGCAAGCGCGCCGAGGAGCTGGCCCGGCAGCAGGAGCTGGCCCGCGCCTACGCCGCCGCCGAGCAGTTGCTCGCGGAAGCCCAGCGCACCACCTTCGGCAGCTCGCAGTTTTCCGCCGTCGAGCTGCTTCGCTCCCGCCCCGATGTCCTTGCTCAGTATCAGGAGCAATACCGCTACATTCTCGTGGACGAATTCCAGGACGCCAACATCGCGCAAATCGAGCTGCTGGCCCTATTGGCGGGCCGCCATCGCAACCTCACCGCGGTCGGCGACGACGATCAGGCCATCTATCGTTTTCGTGGCGCCTCCTATGCGAGCTTCAAGAAATTTCAGGACCTCTTTCCCGATTGCCGCAAGATCACCCTCGCCCAGAACTACCGCTCCACGGCCCGCATCCTTTCGGTGGCCACCACGCTGATTGCTCAGAACGGACCGGCGCGCTTCGACCCCAACAAGCGGCTCCTGCCGCGCGCGCCCGGCGGAGAAAAGGTGCGCTTAGCCGAACTGTCCGGTGCGGCCGCGGAAGCCGCCTACGTGCGCTCGGCCATCGAGCGTCTCCGCCAGCAGACGGGCGCCTATGCCGGCATCGCTATTCTCTACCGCGCCCACGCGCACCGCGACGTGCTGGTGCAAGAACTCCTGCGGGCCCGCATCCCCTTTGTGATTCGCGGCCTCTCCATTCTCACCAGCCCGCTGGTGCGCGACCTACTGGCCTATCTGCGCGCTATCGAGAATCCTCGCGACAATGTGAGCTGCGCGCGCCTGCTGGCCATCCCCGCCTGGAGTTTCACCCGCGAGCTGTTTTTCGACCTCCTCGGCCGCCTGACTCGCGAGCAGCCCTCACTGGCCAAAGCTATCGCAGACCTCCCCCCGCGCGTGCGCGACCAGCACACCCGACTGGGGGACCTTCTCCGCCTCCTTGCCGACTTTCGCGCCGCGGCGGCCGAGCTCCCCCTCAGCGAGCTTCTGGACTCGCTTCTCGAGCGCCTCGGGATTCAGTTATTGCCCTCCGACCCCGAACGCCCCTACTTCGACACCTTCATCCGCTTCCTGCGCACCTGGGAAACCGACAAGAGCGACACCCAAAAGCTGTCCGAATTCATCCAGTACTTCGATTACTTCCAGGAAGCCGGCGGTCAGATCGACCTCCCGGAAGGGTCCCTCAACCCCGATGTGGTTCAATTGATGACCGTTCATGCCGCCAAGGGGTTGGAGTTTGATTCGGTTTTTGTCCTACGCCTCAATCAAGGCGACTTCCCGGCGCGGCCTCGCCCGCTTCTGTTCGAGTTCCCTCCCGAGCTGATGAAAGAGGCGCTGCCGGTGGGCGACTTCCGCATTCAGGAGGAGCGCCGCCTCTGCTACGTGGCCTTGACGCGGGCGCGCGAGCGGCTGGCTCTCAGCACCCTCAACGCTCCGCGCAAACAACTCTCGGTTTTTCTGGAGGACGTCCTGCGCGACCCGCACTCGGCGCGCGACCTCGAACAGGTGAGTCCGGCCCCGCCCCCGCCCGCTTCCGCGCCTCCACCAGAGAGTGAGCAACAGGCGCTCTTTCCTTCCGCGGCGACTTTCTCCTCCCGCATCGCCGCCTGGGCCGGCCAGCCGGTTGATTCCCTCATCAAGGAACCGCTCACCCTGAGCCATTCAGCGTTGGAAACGTATCAGCAGTGCCCGCTCAAGTACCAATTTGCTCATCTCTGGGGGCTTCCCGGCGCGCGCACCCCGGCCATGGTGTTCGGCCAGATCATGCACCGCAGCGTGGTGGAGTTCTTTCGAGCCCGCCAGCACCTGCCCGTAGTTTCCGCTGACGAGGTTCAGCACATTTACGAACAGCAGTGGCGCGAAACCGGCTGGCCCTTCCACGACACCTTTCAGCGAGAGCTCTACCGCACGGCGGGCCTGCAACAACTTCAGGAATTCTGCCAACAGGCGAGCAGCGAACCATCGGCCGTGCTCGAGCTGGAGAAAACCTTTCGCTGGGAGTGGGAGGACATGGTGCTCACCGGCCGCATGGACCAGATCAACCGCCTCAGCGGGCGGGCGGTCGAGATCGTCGAGTACAAAACCGGCCAACCGCGGCCTCCTGAGAAGATAGAGAAAAGCGTGCAACTCGCCCTGTACGCGCTGGCCGCGCGTTACAAGTTGGGGCTCGAGCCCGCGCGGCTGACCTTGTACAACTTCACCCTCAATCAGGCGCATAGCTTTGCCCCGGCCGAAAAGACCTTGGAGCGGGCTCGAGAAAGCCTGCGAGAGGTTGCCGAGGGCATTCGCGCCGGCGCCTTCGCGCCCCAGCCGGGCTATCCCTGCCGCTATTGTGACTATCGGCTGCTCTGCCCGGCCTTCGAGCAGTCGCTGGGCGCTCCTGCCGAAGAGCCGGAGAGCACAGTGGAAGCCGCAGAAAACTAAAGGGGAGCCTGGAGGGCTCCCCTTCGTCGAACGTTGATTGGCCTGAGTTCGGCCGCGCTACTTCTTCTTTTTCTTAGCCTTTTTCTTGGCCATCTCTACTTTCCCCTTTTTCTTCTCAAAGCTGTTTGCCGCTGGGCTCGAACATCATCCGCGCTACCGAGCGGCGGCAAACGCTACGCTGATGTATACGGGCGCGCGGCACTGATGTCAAGAAAAATTCGCGGCTGGAAGGAGAAAGTTTTTTGGAGTGAAAACACCGCCCGCCACGCTTTCTAAACTTTTCGGGCCACGTTCGACCCCGTCCGCAGCATCGTAGTCGGAAGGAGAGGAAGTTCGCGCGACGCAAGCGGCGCGATTATACTGTTAGCGATGAGACCCCACAACGCAGCCGGCGGGCCTTGGCGGCGCGGCCTGGCCTTGAGTGTTCTGCTGATCCTCGCCTGGGCTGTGCTGGTCGCGGCCCAGCCCCCTCCGCCGCCCGACGATACGCTGCGGGTGGAAGTGGATGTAGTAAACATCTACTGCACGGTCAAGGAGTCGAACGGCCGGCTGGTCACCGACCTGACCGCCGACGATTTCGAGATTCATGAGGACGGGCAAAAACAGGAGCTGCGCTATTTTGTCCGCGAGACCGACCGGCCTCTGACGCTCGCCCTCCTGGTTGATACCAGCGGCAGCCAGACCACGGTGCTGCCCGTGGAGAAAGAGGCCGTGGGGCAGTTTCTCCGGCAGGTGCTGCGCCCGGTGGATCTGGTTTTGCTGACCACCTTCGACGTTAATGTTGACCTTCTGCAGGACTTCACCCAGGAAGTGGAGCGCATCGAGCGCGCCCTGGCACGGGCCCGCATCAATGCCCCCGTGGCGATGGGGCCGTTTCCGACCAGTAAGGGCGGGACACGCCTCTTCGACGCTGTCTACCTGGTAGCGCAGGAGAAGCTGGCGGGCGAAGTGGGGCGCAAAGCCATCATACTCATCAGCGACGGCGTGGATACGGGCAGTGAGATCGCAGAAAACAGCAGCAAGGCAGAGGGAAAAGCCATCGAAGTGGCCCAGCGCAGCGACACCATCATCTATGCCATTGGCATCAGCGACCCCGGGGCCTACGACATCGCCTGGGGCCGGGACGTGCTCAAGAAGCTTTCCCAAGAAACGGGCGGCCGCGCCTACTTTCCCTCCAGGGTGGAAAAACTGCAGGAGGCCTTCGACCAAATTACCACCGAGCTCCGCAGCCAGTACAGTCTCGGCTACACACCCACCAACCGCGCCCGCGATGGTGGCTTTCGCCGCCTTCAGGTCAAAGTGAAGAGGAACGGCTTGCGGGTGCAGGCTCGCCGCGGCTACTACGCGCCCGGCTCCTAACTTGGCCGTTAGTGTCCGTGTGACCCCGTTTCAGCCGCGCCCGGCAGCGGGCGAGCGTAGTAACCCGGCCGGTGGTGCACGCGCAGTTCTTTGCGACGTGTCTCGATGGTGATGGAGCGGAAGGTCCCGTCGCGAATCCGATTGCTGGGCCGGTAGGCCAGTGTGTACTGCGTGCGCAACTGGTTGGCGATTTCTTCGAAGGAGCGGCCCACGTCAATGGTGTCGAAGGGGCAGTAAGCGGCCCCGCCCGTGGATTCGGCCAGCCCGCGCAGGATTTTGTCGCCTTCCTCGCCCATCACTTCGCAGGGATTCTGGAGGTGTTGCGCCTTCTGCGTGTATTTGATGGGCGGGGCGCTGGTGCTAACGGTAAAGAGAGTGACATCGTTGCGGCGGCACATCTCTAAGGTTTCCTCGCGCGTCACTGTGCTGGAGGTGTCGTTGCCGTCGCTGAGCAGGATGATCATTTTGCGGAAGTTGTTGCCGGACCCCTCGGACAACTTTATCTTGCAGGCCAAATAGACGGCGTCGTAGAGGCCGGTGACGCCACCGGCCCGCAGGCTGCGGATGGCGTCCGCCAGGTCCAGGGGATCGTCGGTGTAGTCTTGAACCACGACCGGAGTGATGTCGAAGCCGATGACAAAAGCCTTGTCGGTCTTGGGCCGCAAAACGGTGTGCAGAAAATCAACCGCCGCCTCCTGCTCGAACTCGAAGCGCGGTCGCACGCTGTTGCTGGTGTCGATGAGCAAGCCGATGCGCAGCGGCATGTTGGTTTCGCTGGTGAAGTAGCGGATCTCCTGCGGCACGCCGTCTTCGTAAACGGTCAGGTCTTCGGGCGCCAGCCCGCTGACCAGCCGGTTTTTCTCGTCGGTGACGTTGAACACCACGTTCACCAGCTCCACTTCAATCCGGATGGGCGGCGCTTCTTCGGGAGGTTGCGTAGGCGGCTTTTGGGAGGGCGGCGGGGGCGCGGGCGGGCTCTGCGCAGCTAGAGCGAGCGTGCACGTTACCAGCGCTAAACTCCGCAGAATCAGACCGGCCCTGCTCACTTCTTCCTCCCCGCAAGCATTATAGAAACTCCCGTGGGCAGCTTTCAACCCGGCGGCGCTTTCAGGCCGAGCTCGCGCAGCAAGTCGAGCAATTCGTCGGGCAAGGCGGCACGAAATTCCACCGGTTGCCCGGTGCGCGGATGCCGGAATTGCAAACGCGCCGCGTGGAGAAAATTGCGATTGATCGTGGGACGAGACGCGCTGCCCAGGCGCAGTTGCCGCGGCGCGCCATAGAGAGTGTCCCCCACCACCGGATGTCCGAGCGCCGAAAGATGCACACGGATTTGATGCGTGCGGCCCGTGCGCAGAAGGGCTTCCAGCAGAGTGAAGCCGCCGGTCGTTTCCAGCACGCGATACTCGGTCGTCGCGGCGCGCCCCTGCGGTCGGCGCGTCGTCATCCGTGTGGGCCGGCGCGGGTCGCGCGCCACAGGCAGCTCAATCGAATCGCGCCCGCGCGGCAAGCGGCCATGCACCAGCGCCAGGTAGCGCTTTTCCACCGCGCGCCGGCGAAATTGCTAGGCCAACTCGCGGTGAACCGCGTCGGTCTTCGCCACCACCAGCAGGCCGGAGGTGCCTTTGTGGAGACGATGAACAATGCCCGGGCGCAGCGGCCCGCCCACGCTCGAGAGCGAGCCCAAGCGATGCAACAGCGCATTGACCAGTGTGCCGCGGCTGTGCCCGGCGCCGGCGTGCACCACCATCCCCGCGGGCTTGTTCACCACCGCCAGGTCGTCGTCTTCATAAACTATCGTAAGAGGAATCGCTTCCGGCGCCGCCACTACGGGAGCGTGTTCGATTACTTCCAGGCAAAGAGTTTCGCGGCCCCGCAGGCGCAGCCCCGGCCGGCGCACGACGCCGCCATCCAGCCGCGCCCGGCCCTCGCGGATCAGTTCCTGGATGCGCGAGCGGCTGAGCTCCGGCAGTTGCGCCGAGAGAAACTGATCCAGGCGTTGCTGGCGGGCCTCGGCGGGAACCCGCAGGTCGAGCACCCTAGCGGGCATGGGCAGCGGCGAGATGCTGGCGGCGCCGCACGAGCCAATAGAGACCCGCGACCACAAACAGCGCCACGCTGATCACTTGAGCCTGGGAGAGCGTGCCCCCGAACAGGAAAGGGCCGCGCGGGTCATTGCGCAGGAACTCGATGAAGAAGCGCGTCACCCCATAGAGCATCAAGTAGTGGGCGAAAACCTGGCCGGGAAAAGCCCGGCGCCGCCACAGCAGGAGCAGCCAGGCGAAAATCAGAAATTCCGCCAGAGCTTCGTACAGTTGCGTGGGGTGAAGCGGGACGCCGAGCGGAGTGCCCACGATACGCGCGCTGTAGGGGTCGGTGAAAGTAACGCCCCAGAGGGTGGTCGGTTTTCCCCAGCAGCAGCCGGCCATGAAGCACCCCAGCCGCCCCACGCCGTACCCGACCGCGATGCCTGGCGCGTAGGCGTCGTCAAGCCCGGAGAAGGGAAGGTGGTAGTGGCGAACGTACCAGTACCCGGTGGCAATGGCAAACAGCAGACCGCCGTGCCACACGCCGCCGGCATTCAAGACCGACCAGGAAAAAATCTCCCCCGGATGCTGCCAGTAGTAACCCCACTCCGAGAGAATCATGAACACCTTGGAGCCGAGCAAGCCCGCCAGCGACATATAGACGCCCAGATTCCAGACTGTTTCCCGGTCCACGCCTCCGCCCACGCGCTCGGCGAAGCGGCTGGCGGTGTAAATCCCCACCAGCAAACCCGTGGCCACCAGCAGCCCGTAGGAGTGCAGGGTGAAGCCGTCGAGTGTGAAGAGTCGTGGAAACATCTAGATCTCGGTAGAACCGGGGCGGCGGCCGCGGAGAACTTCCATCATCAGCACGGCTGCCCCCACCACGATGGCGCTGTCGGCCCCGTTGAACGCCGGCCAGTGGTAGGAGCCCAGATGAAAATCGAGAAAATCCACCACATTCCCGTGACGGAGCCGGTCGAGAAGATTTCCCAGCGCGCCCCCCAGGATGAGAGCCAGCCCCCAGCCCGTGAGCGCGGTGGTCGCGCCTCGCCACAGCAAGCCGGACACCAGGACCAGGGCCACCACCGCAAACCCGATCAGGAGAAGCAGCACCACCCGGGACTCCACGTCGGCGAACAATCCGAAGGCGGCGCCGCGGTTGCGCACGTAGGTGAGGTTGAAAACCCCGGGCAGCACGCGGCGGCTCTCGCCCAGGCTGAGCGTTTCGGTCACGGCCCACTTACTCGCCTGGTCGAGCAGGAAAACGCCGGCGGCCAGCAGAAGAGAAAAAACGCGGTGGCGTCGGCCGCGGGCGCTCATGCGGGTGACCCCGCTTCCGCCCCCAGAGTCTCCAGCACCGCCGAGCAGCGCTCGCACACCGTGGGAAAACTCGGGAAGGAGCCGACCTGTACGGAGTAGTTCCAGCAGCGCTCGCACTTTTTCCCCGCGGCCGGTTCCACGCTGATTTCAAGCCCGGGAAGCTCGGCTGCGTAGCTGCCGGGGCGGGGCTCGCTGCCCAGTCCCACCGAAGAAACAATGAAGAGAGCTCGCAGTTGATCGCGATAAGCTTCCAGCACCGGCGCCAAGTTGTTGGTCAAGCGCAAATAGACCCCGGCTTCGAGCGAGCTGCGGATCTTCTTGGCCTGGCGCACCTGCTCCAGGGCTTTCAGCACTTCGCGGCGCACCGCCGCCAGCGTTTCCCAGGCCGCCGCTTTTTCGGCGGGCAGCCCGGTGTCGAGTTCCTCGGGCCGGGGGAATTCGGCCAGGTGCACGCTCTCCGCTTCCTGCCGGGCGCCGGGCAGGTGCTCCCAGACTTCGTCCGCGGTGTAGCAGAGCAGCGGGGCCACCAGGCGCGCCAGGCTGTGGGCGATGCGATAGAGCGCCGTCTGCGCCGAGCGCCGCTCGGGCGAGCGCGCCCCGGCGGTGTAGAGTCGGTCTTTGAGAATGTCGAAGTACACCGCGCTCAGGTCGATCACGCAGAAATTGTAGAGGGCGTGGTAAACCTTGTGGTACTCGTACAGGTCATAAGACTCGCGCATCTGACGCACCAGCGCGGCCGTCCGCCCCAGCATCCAGCGGTCGAGCTCCTGAAGTTTCTCCGCGGGCAGGGCGTCGCGGGCCGGATCGAAGTCATAGAGATTGGACAGGCAGAAGCGGAAGGTGTTGCGGATTTTGCGGTAGGCCTCCGCCGCCTGGTCGAGCAAGTGCGTCCCGAAGCGGATGTCGGTCTCGCGGTCCACCGAGGCGGTGACCAGCCGGAAAACTTCCGCGCCGTACTTCTCGCAAATGTCGCGCACGGGGATGAAATTCCCCAGCGACTTCGACATCGGTCGCCCCTCGGCGTCCAGCATCCAGCCGCTGGTCACCACGTTGCGATAGGGAGCGGCGCCTTTCACCCCCAGCGCCACCAGCAGCGAGCTGTGGAACCAGCCGCGGTATTGGTCATTGCCTTCCAGGTAGGTGTCGGCCGGCCAAGGCAGCTCGGGCGAATGGCCCAGCACCGCCAGATGGCTGGTTCCGGCATCGAACCAGACGTCGAGAATGTCGGTTTCCTGGCGGAAGCGCGTTTGGCCGCAGTTCTGGCAGCGCGTGCCCTGCGGCAGCAGGTCGGCCGGGCCGTAGCGGTACCAGGCGTCCGCCCCCTCGCGCTTGAACCACTGAATGGCCGTGCGCAGCAGGGGGACGTCGAGAAATTTCTCCCCGCAGGAGTCGCAGTAGAAGACGGGGATAGGGACGCCCCAGACGCGCTGGCGGGAGATGCACCAGTCGGGGCGCGTTTCCAGCATCTTGCTGATGCGCTCTTCCCCCCAGCGCGGAAACCACTTGACCTGCTTAACCGCCTCCAGCGCCTGCTTCCGCAGTTCCTTGTGCTCGAGCGAAATGAACCATTGCTCGGTGGCGCGAAAGATGAGCGGGTTGTGGCACCGCCAGCAATGGGGATAGGAGTGCTCGATGGGGCGCTGGGCCGCCAGATGCCCGCGCGCCTGGAGCAGCTC